>CBDUPS010000026.1:0-9528 GCA_965369155.1 uncultured Spongiibacteraceae bacterium | reverse complement strand
TTTCTAATGCTATTGCCACAGGCCGTATGGCTATGGATTTTCCCTATGCTGGGACTTATGAGGGAGTCTATAAAGACAGGCAATACGGCGCAGCTAGAGCGTTATACAACGCGATGGGTATAGAGCGAGAAGATAAAGCAGGGCGTGATGCGGCTTTTTTTCGTAACTTTACTTTTTTTGATGCGCCCCATGTGGCTTTTTTATTTATGGATGAAAAATTTGGCTTAAGAGAGGCTGCCGATATAGGTATGTTTGCACAAACGTTAATGCTGGCCTTTACCGCTTATGGGTTAGCGAGTTGTCCACAAACCGCGTTAAGTTTTAATGCTGATATTGTACGAAAGCATTTTACGTTAGAAGAAAACTATAAATTATTATTTGGTATTTCATTTGGTAAGGCTGATGAAAGCCAAGCAGCAAATAACACAAGAACCACGAGAGAATTAGTAGAAGATTCAATTCGATTTAAATATTAAGGAATAAGCATGGCAGACGAAATACAAACCCAACAGATTGGCAGAGTTTTTTTAATTACGCTTAATCGCCCCGATAAAAAAAATGCTTTTAATAATGTGGCATGGCACGCTTTTGCTGATGCCATAGAAGAGGCAAAAAATAATGATAAGGTTGCCGCTATAGTTATTACCGGAGCAGGTGGGCACTTTTCATCGGGTGTTGATTTATCTGACTTTGGCCCCGAAGGTGAAGTAGCTTTTTTACGGGCATCACAGGCGGTAATTGATTTAGATAAGCCCTTGTTAGCGGCAGCTGATGGTGTGGCGATTGGCGGGGGGGCGACGTTATTGTTTCATTGTGATGTGGTATACGTGGGTGAGAATTTAAAAATGCGTTTACCTTTTGTTAACTTAGGCTTAGTGCCTGAGTGGGGCAGTAGCTATATGTTACAGGCTAATATTGGGGCACAAAAAGCAGCGGAACTGTTTTATACAGCAGAATGGATTAATGCCGCAAGAGCGGTTGAAACCGGTATTTCAGTACGCCAATACTCATCAGAAAGCTTACTTGATAAAACCTTAGAGAAAGCCGCTGAAATTGCGCAATGGCCGGTTAACTCATTACGAGAAACAAAACGTTGTTTAAAGCTGCCCCATACAGAAGCGTTAAAAGCGGCAACAAAATTAGAGCTAGAAGGTATGAAAAGGCAAGCAGGCTCACCTGAGAATATTGAGGCGGTAACGGCATTTTTTGAAAAACGCGCCCCGAACTTTGACTAAATATAGTTGAGGTAAAAAGGCCTTGGCCACATTAAGGATATCTTTTTTAGATGTTGTTAATGTGGCTTTTTTATGGAAATTTATTTAAAAAAGGGCATGCCGAATAATCCTGATATATATAAGTGTGCAGGAATTTTATCTTTAATCGTGTTATGTAATGTGGGTAGCTCAGACCAATGGACTCCTTGCTTATAATGATGGGCTGTGTGATAACCTAAATTACCAAACAGCTTATTATAAAGTGGACTCATTACATTATATGACCCTTCAAACTGATTATCCGTATCAAGATCTACATGATGCTCATAGGTTACAGCCGCTGTAAAAATTAAACTACAGATCATGGGTAATACAAAAATAAATAGTGCAGCTACGGGGTTATAAACAAGCAAAGCAAGTACCAATGCAAAAACAAACAAGCTATGTTTAATAAAAACTTTTTTTGGTTTTGGGTGCTTTTGTCCAACTTTAAAACCACGCCAGTAAGCGGTAGCAGCAACGGTTAATGAGTATTCAATTAAGCCCATGGTTTTACCACTGTTACGCTTCCAACGACTCTGGTCTAAACGCTGATCTAAAAAATTATGGTGGTGACCTAATACATGATGTAGTACCCATAAGTTTGCCGTTATACCTGTATGTAATGCATAAACGGTTTCTAAAATACGGTTTAGTAGTACTGAGTTAAAGGTTTTAGTGTGTTGATGATGGTGATTCCATGCACTAATAATACCTTTAGGTAGCATCATCAGTAACCAATACCCCATTAATAACCAAGGAGTCTCAATAGTAAAATAGATAACAAAATCTAGTAAGGTAAGGCTGGTAAAGATAGCAACAGGAATACGATCGGCGGGGAAACGAAAAACAGACACAAAATTACCTTAAAAACTGCGCTACTTACTTACTGTTTTTTTACTTGTAAGTAAAAGCATAATCACATCACCTGAGTATCAATAACACAGGTATTACGTACATAATCCATCATACACGCCAACAATATAAATTATTATAAAGCAAAGACATTCACTAAATACTTATTGGTGAATGATGCTTTATTTTTTTTCACTCGATTTTTTTAGAGCTATCTCAAGGCGATGAGTGGCATTATCAATCGCCTCTTCTATTAAGATACTACCTAGTAATTGACTAGGGTCTAAGTTAGTGATGCCTTGTTTTTCGGCTATTTCTAATGTGGCTCTTAAGTTTTTTATAGCAAAACCACGCATTAAAATTTGATCTGCGGTTAAGCCATATTTCTCTTCTAAACGACTTAAGTCGGAGATTTCACTATTAGTATTTGCCTGAAGAAATAATTCGTCATCAGTTATGTCGTTATCAATCATAGTATGGCCTTATGAATCTTTCGCACTTTCTAATGCTTCCCATTGTTTGTATAGCGCATCTATTTGTTCTTGTTGCTTTGTTAACTCATTTAATTTTTTAGTCACAATATCTTGGGCATTATCGTAAAAGCTCGGATGATTAATTTCTAGTGCTAATGCTTCTTGAGCGCGTTCTAGCTTCTCAATAGTGCGGGGTAGCGTATCAAGTAGCTTTTTATCATCATAGGATAATTTATTGGCTTTTTTCTCGGGCTTTTTTTCAATAGCTACGGTGGCTTTTTTTGAGGGCGCCGCTTTTTGCTCGACACTTTTAGGCTTTAACCACTTATCTTGATAACCACCAACGTACTGATTTAATTCTCCATCGCCTGCAAAAACAATACAGCTAGTAACAACATTATCAACGAACTCTCTATCGTGGCTTACTAATAAAAGAGTACCTTTAAAGTCTAAGAGTAATTCTTCTAATAACTCTAAGGTTTCTAAGTCTAAGTCGTTAGTTGGCTCATCAAGAATTAAAAAGTTGGCGGGCTTACTAAAAAGTTTAGCGAGAATTAGGCGGTTTTGCTCTCCACCTGATAATGCGCTAACCGGTTGTCTCGCTCGATCAGGCTGAAACAAAAAGTCTTGTAGGTAGCTAATAATATGTCTGTTTTTACCGTTAATTTCGATAAAGTCTCGGCCCTCAGAAATATTATCAATAACGGTTTTATCTAAGGCTAATTTATTGCGCAGCTGATCAAAGTAAGCAATTTCTAATTTAGTACCATGGGTTACTGTACCTTTGTCTGGGGTTACCTCACCTAATAATATTTTAAGTAAGGTGCTTTTCCCCGAGCCATTGGCACCAATCAAGCCAATACGATCGCCTCGTAAAATACGGGTAGAAAAATGATTGATGATAGGTTTGTCATTGTATTGATGCTGCAGATCAACCGCCTCAATAACAATCTTTCCAGAGCGATCAGCACTATCAAGGGCAAAATCAGCTTTGCCTACTTGAGATCGTCGTTGCGAGAATTCTTCACGCATACTTTTTAATGCTCTAACGCGGCCTTCGTTACGGGTGCGTCGTGCTTTTATTCCTTGGCGAATCCATACTTCTTCCTGGGCTAATTTCTTATCAAATAAAGCATTGGCAGCTTCCTCGGCGGCTAATTGCTGTTCGCGATAATCTAAAAAGCCAAGGTAATCACCTTCCCACTGCCGTAAATTGCCTCGGTCTACTTCTAAAATACAATTAGCGGTTTTTTGTAAAAAGCGACGATCGTGGGTAATAAGTAATACGCTACCTTTAAATTGGTTGATTTGTTGTTCTAACCATTCAATAGTAGCGATATCAAGGTGGTTGGTAGGCTCATCTAATAACAAAATATCAGGGTCGCTTACTAATGCTCTACCTAGGGCTACGCGTCTGCGCCAACCACCGGATAGTGATTTCATCAGAGTGTTAGTTGGTAGTTCTAATTGGGTAATAATTTGTTCTATGCGTTGTTGTAACGACCAACCATCTTTAGCATCTATTTGCTGTTGCACTTCGGCTAATTGATCGGCAGTCTCATCACTATAGTTATCTATTAGGTATTGAAACCGAGTGAGTAGGGCGCCGGTTTCACTTACGCCACTGGCAACCACCTCATAAACCGTTTTTTCATCGGCATCGGGTAATGATTGCGATAGCGTGGCAATACAAATGT
Source organism: uncultured Spongiibacteraceae bacterium (assembly GCA_965369155.1). GTDB lineage: Bacteria > Pseudomonadota > Gammaproteobacteria > Pseudomonadales > CBDUPS01 > CBDUPS01. The sequence continues at coordinate 5,250 of CBDUPS010000026.1, read as the reverse complement.
TGGGCTTTTCTTGCCTTTCGCCGCTATCTAAGGGCATTTCGCCCGAAACCACTTTTAGTAAAGTGGATTTACCGGCGCCATTTCGCCCTAAAATTCCAATACGCTGACCTTTCTTAATAATGAGCTTTTCATTATTAAGAAGAACGTGGGGGCCAAAGGCTAAGTGTGCATCGCGTAAAGTGAGCAAGGGCATTGATAAAATACTTTTTAGAAAATGAATGAGGTGGCGGATTATACGAGAAGTTAATTTAATTCGCTGTGTTTTCGTCTAAAATGAGGCGATATAACAATAATAAATTATTATTTGCCTAAGTTTTAAATTATGAAATATGCATTTTTTTTGTTTATCAGCCTATATTTACTACTCAGCTTAGTTTTAGCTGATGTGAGTAATGGCACGAATACTGAAGGTCTCGATGTAAATCAGCGCACTTACTCTGAGAGTCGCGAGCCTTGTAGCGCTTACTATTCTGAGAAAAAAGCATGGTTTGGTGACTTACACGTTCATACCGCTTTGTCACAAGATGCGAGCACTCAAGGGACTCGTACGCGTCCCTCTGAGGCTTATCAGTTTGCTAAGGGAGAGCGCCTAGGAATTCAGCCATTTGATGATGAAGGCAATCCATTGCGTTTTGCTCAATTAAGCAGGCCATTAGACTTTGCGGCTGTTACCGATCACGCTGAACAAATAGGCGAGGTGGCGATATGCAATTCACCTAGGCTTGATGGCTATAATTCGTGGGTTTGCCGTTTATACCGTGAATGGCCTCGGGCGGCATTTTTTGTAATGAACACTAAAACCAGCCAAATGGATTCTAAACGTTTTGGTTTTTGTGGGAATAATGGCCAGCTATGTTTAGAGGCGGCTAAAACCCCTTGGAACGAAATTATTCAAGCGGCTGAGAATGCTTACGATAAAAGTGAGCGCTGCAGTTTTACCAGTTTTGTGGGTTATGAGTGGACGGGTGCACAGGAGTTAGCCAACACTCATCGCAATGTTATTTTTCGCAATAATACGGTTCCTGACTTACCGATCAGCTTTACCGAGGCCAATTATGCACAGCAGCTATGGGCACAGTTAGATCAAGAGTGTGAGGAGAAAAAGCCAGGCTGTGAGGCTGTAGTTATTCCACATAACTCTAATTTGTCTGATGGCTTTATGTTTCAAATAACCAACCCTAATGGCTCTTTAATAACTAAAGACGATGCTATCGAACGAAGTAAAAGAGAGCCCTTGGTTGAAATTATGCAACACAAGGGTAGCTCAGAGTGTTTTTATGGTAGTGGAATGCTGGCTAATGATGAGCTTTGTGGCTTTGAGCAATTGCCATACTCAACGTTTAAGGGCAAGTTTGTCTCACTTCTTTCAGAGAAAGCGGGGCCTGATACCGGGTTTTTACGGGAAACACTAAGAGAGGGCTTACGACAAGAACAGCGAGTAGGGGCAAACCCGTTTAAATTTGGTTTTGTCTCGGGAACAGACACGCACTTAGGCACAGCAGGTGCGGTGAGTGAATCCGATTTTAAAGGGCATGGTGGCGCAGGGGTTCCTGCAGAGGATGCCGTAGTAGGAGGCTTGCCTGATGATATTGAATTTAATCCTGGCGGTTTAACCGCAATATGGGCTGAGGAGAATAGCCGGGATGCATTATTTAACTCGCTAAAACGCAAGGAGGTTTTTGCAACAAGTGGCCCTCGAATAACCGTACGTTTTTTTGGCAGCACCGATATACCAAGTGATTTATGTGATAACCCAAATCTTGTAAAAGACGCCTATAAAAATGCAGTACCCATGGGCGGGGAATTTATCGCTGGTGATAAGTCGCCTGTGTTTGCCGTTATCGCCCAAAGAGATGCACAAGACCTACCTTTACAGCAAGTACAAATTGTAAAAGGTTGGATTGATGAAAATGGTGATTCACATGAGGCCATTTATACGGTGGCAGGCAATCCTGATAACGGGGCATCCGTAGATGTGAATACCTGTGAGGCCAAAGGGGAAGGCTATGCGCAACTTTGCTCTGTATGGAAAGATACCGATTATATTGCAGGGCAAAAAAGTTGGTATTACAGCCGTGTAGTACAAAATCCCTCTTGTCGTTGGAGTCAACATGTCTGTTTAAAAAGTGGGATAAACTGTGCAAATCCTAAGACAATCAAGAAGGGTATGGAGTCTTGTTGTTCGGTGGAGCATCGCCCAATTATTCAAGAGCGGGCATGGGGTTCCCCTATTTGGGTTAATTAGGACAAAACCCAATAGGGATAGTTCATTTATTTAATGTAAAAAAGTGTGATTTGTGTTGGATTTATAGGTTTTATTTGATATAACTACGCCAATGGCTACAGATAAAAATAAGAAATAGCCTCTGCAGAGTAAAAATAAAGATAAAAATAACGTAAAAATTTTTAATTCTAGAAGGATAACCCATATGAGACGCAACCCGTTTCATCGCCGTAAACTGGCGATAGCCGTGAGCACAGCTACTCTTCTTTCTACCGCTATGTTGTCTGGTACTGCCAGTGCAGCAAAGGGTATGAATATTATTGAGGAAGTAGTAGTAACAGCAACCAAAACAGAAACCAGCCTTCAAGATACGCCAATTGCTGTATCAGCAATGAGCGGTGATGCACTGGGTGAAGCAGGTATTACTAATGTTCGTGCTTTATCAGATTCAGTGCCAGGCTTAACTTTAGAAAATGGTGCCGGTACCGGTGGTGCAGCTGCTCCTTATATTCGTGGTATCGGGCAACGTGATACGAACGAAACATTAGAAGGCGGTGTGGCTATCTATAAAGACGGTATCTATATGGGCCGTCCTGATGGCGCTTTAATGGATTTAATGGACGTGGCCGCAATCGAAGTACTTCGTGGCCCTCAAGGTACATTATTTGGTAAGAATGCTACAGGTGGTGCGATGGTTATCCGTACCAATAAGCCTAATGACCAGTTCGGTGGTAACTTAAATGTTACTTTGGGTAATTATGGGCGTAAAAATGCACAATTAACGGTTAACGTGCCTTTAATTGACAACACCTTATTTTCTCGTATGTCGGTATCTAGTATTCGCCGTGATGGTTATAGCGAGCGTATAGATCCAGATCTTCTTGATAGAGGGATTGTGGATGTTATCGAGTACTGGGATGACGAAGATCGTTTAATGGCTCAAGGCCAATTACGTTGGTTTGCAAGTGATACAGTAACAGTTGACCTTAACTATGAGTGGGGCAAACAGCGTGAAAAAGGTCGTGGTGGTCACTGTATTTATGCGACAGAGTATCAGGATGCTAGTGGCGCTTGGGTAAAAGAAGATTATGTTCAAGATTATATTGATGCCAAAAAAATTGCTGGCTTAGGTATAAGTGGGGGTTTACCGGTTGCTCTACAATTTGTAACAGGGGCTATTGATCCAACTTTTGCTGGTGGTACAGACTTTAGAGAAAGCTGTGATCGCGATGAAAAATATTTAAAAGAATATCAGTTTACCTCTAGTACCGAAGGTCTTTATGAAAATGATGTAGATTTGCTATCGGCTACAGTGACATGGGATATTGGTGATGTAGGCCCGTTTGATAATGTGTCTATGAAGAGTACTACGGGTTGGCGTAGTGTTGATACTACTCAAAATCAAGAGATTGATGGTACATCTGAAAGCGTTATCGATCGGGTAATGAGTCATCCTCGTCAGTCAAATCAGTATTCTCAAGAGTTGCAATTTAACTATGAGTTAATGGATGGACAGCTACGCGGTAGTTCAGGTGTTTTCTTTTATAAAGAAGGTACAAAAAATGGTTTAGTGCATTCGTACATAGGACCTCATTATATTGACGGTGCTTTAGTTACGGTACTTGATTCACATCCAACTGATGGCTATACCGCTCAGACTGGTGGATCGGCAAATATGTTTAAGGATAACTATGACATGTACTGGTTTACTGACAGAGCTCAAGTTCCTGATACAAACACAGAAATGTGGGCAGCATTTACTCAGTTAACCTATGATGTTAATGATGTCGTTACCATCACAGCCGGTTTGCGGTACAACTGGGAGAAAAAGGAGCTTGAAACTGAGTACTTCCAAAACACACTAAAGGCCCAGTATCGTAATACAACAGATACAGCTTCTGCTGAGTTTTGTGCCAATGCTGCAACTACAGGTGGCTTAGTAGGCGATCCTTTAGCATTCCCATTCTGTTCTGATGGCGGCATTGACTACACATTGCAAGACGCGCTTGATGGCTTTAGCTTATGGCCTGTCTTTCAGGTTAATAAAACGGCAGGTGATTTAATACCACCAGGTACAGCTTTTATTTTCCCTAAAACGATGAATGTGACTGAGGAAGACTTAAAAGGCATGGTTGAATTGGAGAAAATCTCTGAAGTTTACGATCGCCGTATCGATCGTTCGTGGACTCCAATGGTTAATATTAAGTTCCAAGCAACCGATGAAGTGTTAGATGCCTTAAAGTTAGATACAGGTATGGCGTACTTTACTTATAGTCGTGGCTTTAAGTCAGGTGGTATCGTTCCTGCAGGTATTGGTTTCTTACAAGAATATGATCCTGAGAAAGTAGATAACTTTGAGATTGGTGTTAAGTTAGATGCATGGGAAAACCGAGTTCGTTTTAACGCTGCTATGTTCTACATGGATTACCAAGATATTCAGGTAACAATTGCTCAGTCTGATCCAGGTAACCCTGTTGATGTGCAAATCTTGTTATCAAATGCTGGTGTTGCATCTATTTCGGGCGTAGAAACCGAGCTAACATTCTTGCCATTTGATGGTGCGTTGGTTCAGTTTAATGCGTCTTATACTGATGCTAGCTATAGTGAGTTTGAATATACGTGGGTTCCATCAATTTTGAAAACATCAACTATTGATAGAGCAGATTATGGTGAAGATATGCCTGCCATTCCTGCTTGGAAAGTATATTTAGCGGCACAATATAGCTTCTTTACTCCAGTGGGTGTTATTACTCCACGTGTTGATGCAACGTATAAGTCTTCTCAGGCAGGACACTTTGACTTTATGAGTTATCAATCAGGAGAGTGGGATATTCCAGAGTACGCAGTCTATAATGCTCGTCTTACGTGGGACTTTCCAGATGAGAAAACTACGATTGCTGCATGGGTGAAAAACATCGAAGGTAAGCGTTATCGTAATGGTGGTACACCAATTCCTGAAATTACAGGTGGTGGTACAACATCAGTTAGCGAGCCACGTATGTGGGGTGTTGACTTCTCTTATCGCT
>CBDUPS010000025.1:0-9687 GCA_965369155.1 uncultured Spongiibacteraceae bacterium | reverse complement strand
TCATAGGTTGGTCAAACTCAACAGATTCACCATCACTTAACAATACGGCAGATATCGTTCCGGCTTTATCTGCAGTGATTTGGTTCATCATCTTCATGGCTTCAACAATACATAATACATCGCCGATTTTTACACTTTGTCCTTCGGTAACAAAAGGTGCTGAGCCTGGGGAAGGAGCAGAATAAAAAGTGCCTACCATGGGTGATACCACTGCATGACCTGATATTTTTTCAGGCTCTGGGCTGCTCAGTGCAGTAGGTGCGGCAACAGGGGCGGCAACAGGAGCAATAGCGGCAGGAGCGGGTGCTGCTTGTGTTGGCTTGTTAGAGTTGCGGGTGATACGAACAGACTCTTCACCCTCACGAATTTCTAATTCGTCGATATTAGACTCTTCTAATAATTCGATAAGCTTTTTAACTTTGCGTATATCCATAGTATTTTCTCCCTTAAAAGAGATTGGGTAATAGATTAATGATGAGCTAAATAATGATCAGCTGCCGTTAGTGCTAATTGATAGCCCTGTGCGCCAAGCCCTGCGATAACGCCAACAGCAATGTCTGAAAAGTAAGAATGGTGCCGAAAAGATTCTCGTTGATACACATTAGATAGGTGTACTTCAATAAACGGCACACCAATAGCTAACATGGCATCTCTTAGTGCAACGCTTGTGTGAGTGAAGGCAGCAGGGTTGATAATGATAAAGTTAGCACGTTGAGATTGCTGTACTTTGGTAACCAAGTCAGCTTCGGAATTACTCTGTAAAAAATCAATGTGGTGATTGAGTGCTAATGCTTGTTTTTTTAATGATTGGTTTATTACATCTAAAGAACTGGTGCCGTATACGGAGGGCTCGCGAGAACCGAGTAAATTAAGGTTGGGACCGTGAAGAACCTGAATGGTTGCCATAAGTAAAATCCTGCGGCTATTTGTTGTTAAAAGAGGGTATATAACAGTAAAAGGTGTTGTAAAAGAGCGTTTTTGTTTGATGGCGGTATTGTGGTGCAAAATAAGCCATGATGACAAGGTTTTTTTATCTATATATTCGCTTTTTTGCAGATTTTACCGTCTTTTTATCGAATTTAAGCCGGATTATGGGGTTTATTATCCTCTTTGCAAAAAATGAATCAGACCCAAGAGTCGTGCTATCACAGTGTCGTGTGCTATTTATTTGTAACCAATAGCCGTTAATACAATATTAGGGTTAAGAATTTGAGGGAGCATAATAGGGCTGCTTGTTTGCCTATTTTGTGCATCAATTGACGGGTTAGCAGGAAAATACAGATAAAGTGGTACACCGGCTCGGCCATGTTTGGCTAAAAAGGTGGTGATGTCAGGGTTATTTCGCGTCCAATCTGCTACTAGGTAGGTAATATTATTATTGGCAAATGCTTGTTTTACTGTTTTTGATTGCAGCGTGGTTTGCTCGTTGGCTAAACAGGTAATGCACCAATCGGCGGTGACATTAACAAAAACCGGCTTTCCCTCGGATAGTAATTGATCTAAGCGCTCATTAGACCATGTGTTTTTCTTAACCTGTAATAGCGCTTGGGTGCTGGAATGTAACGCTGGAGAGATAATTAATGCCGCCGTTGCGCTTGTTAATAAAAGAGGTAATAAAATAGCGCGAATAAAATGGCTGTTTATTTTAGCTTTTATCCAAGCAGCAAAGGCAATTAGGGTAAAAAAGCATAAGGTGGCGGCCACGGTGGTTATGTTGGTTTGATTACCTAAAATCCACAACAGCCAGATACTGGTAAGCAATAAAGGAAAGGCCAGCAGCTGTTTAAGGGTTTCCATCCATGCCCCAGGCTTGGGCAGCCGATTACTTAGTGAGGGAATAAACGAGATTAACAAAAAGGGTGAAGCCATTCCCAGCCCCAGAAGACTGAAAATAAATAAGCTATAAACCAGAGGTTGCGTTAATGCATAGGCCATCGCCACTCCCATAAAGGGTGCAGTACAGGGGCTGGCAACCATTACCGCTAATACGCCAGTAAAAAAAGAGCCTTGCAATCCGCCTTTTTGAGTTAAGTTGTCGCCTATTGATGCCCAGCGGCTCGTAAAGCTCAGTAGCCCAATTAGGGATAAACCTAAAACAAAAAATAATAAAGCCAGTGCCATAACAAAGCGGCTGCTTTGTAGTTGAAACCCCCAGCCGATTAGTGAGCCACTTGCCTTTAATGAGTAAAACAGCAAAGCGGTAATAACAAAACTGGCAATAACGCCAACGGTATAGGCAAGGCCATGGCTTTTTACACGGCTAGTGGCAGGGTCTTTTCCGGCGAAGGCTAAAACCTTCAAACTTAAAATAGGAAACACGCAGGGCATTAGGTTAAGGATACCCCCCCCTAAGAACGCAAAAAGTGCCGCAACGAGTAATGTGGTTGAGTTTTTTTGGGTGCTAGGGCTAACCTCACTTGGCTTGGCATCTGTTAGCGTGTTGCCCGAGGCCGGTTGCAAAGTAAGTGGTAGGCTTTCGGTATAAGGCGGGTAGCAAAGGCCTGCATCAGCACAACCTTGAGAGGTAACAGTAATCGTGCCGTTTATTGGTTTATCTAATGGCTGTGTTGGGATTAACTCAACTAAAACCTCGTTATAGTAAACTTCCACCGAACCAAAATAAGGGTCATCTTTTACGATGCCTGCTTTTTTGTGCAACGTAATGGGGATATTGCGACCATTGTCACTGATAAATGCAGCTTTAAATTGGTGACCGTACAAATAGTAACCATCCGCTATTTGCCATTGTAGTGCGGTATTATTATGGGCTTCGGCTATATGTAATTTATAGGCTTCGGTAACCGGTAAAAAAGAATCATCATTAGAGAAAAGAGTGTTGCTTGAAAAAAAACCGTCTGCTTGTAACCCGAAAGGTAAAACAAGTAGAAGTAAAAGGGTGAGTTTTTTAGCAGCAGTCGCCATATTAATTAACCGGTAGGCACAAAATATATTTAATAGGCTTATTTTAACTGAATATGAAGAATAAATATGGACAATCATAAAAGATTTACACTCTTAATGGCTTACCTAACTAAAGTTTTACTTATAGGGGCAGTTATTTTTTTAACCGCCTGTGATGAAAAAGGCCACACAAAAAACACACCTATTACAGGGGCTGCGGTTAATTCCTGTTTATTAGTGAAAAGTGGTTGGATAAGAGAGCTTATACCTGGGCAAAATATAACGGCGGGTTATCCTGTGTTACAGAATGTGTGTGGGGCTGATATGACTATTCGTGGCATTAAATCATTAGAGGCCAAAACAATAGAAATTCATCAGCACAAACATGATGGGGCGATGATGCGAATGGAGCAACGTACCGAGTTAACTATAAAAGCAAACGATATGCTGGTTTTCTCTCCGGGCGATTTACATTTAATGATTTTTAACCCCACGTTTAAAGAACGTTATTTTTCTTTTACGGTTATGTACCAATATAACCAGCAAGAAAAAACAATATCAGCAACATTGCCAATTAAAAAATTGAGTGAGCAAATAGATAATCATGATGCAAAATAATCCAGAAGTATTGTTAGTTGGTTGTGGAAAACTCGGTAAGCCCCTAGCCATTAATTTAGAAGAAAAAGGTTTTAGCGTTACGGTATTTCGCAGAAGCCAAGAAGCGATAAAAAATGTGACTACAGTTAGTGGTGATGTGTTAAATGAAGATAGCTTTTATCAATTACCTAATAAAAAGTTTGATGTGGTTTTTTACATCTTAACACCTAGCGAATATACCGCTGAAGGTTATAAAGCTGTTTTTGAACAAGGCGTTGCTAATTTACTAAACTATTTTAAAAAAACACAGCAGCCACAACAGATTATTTTTATCTCAAGTACCCGAGTGTATGGGCAAAGCCATAATGAGTGGGTTGATGAGAGTAGCGATACCTCGCCTACATCATGGGCAGGGCAGTCGTTACTTAATGGAGAGAATCTTTTTTTACAAAGTGGCATTAGTTCTACAGTGGTTCGTTTTGCCTGTATTTATGTGCCCGGAAGATATCATTTAATTAATAAGGTAAAAAATAAAATAGCCTGTGCAGCATCCCCTGTGAGTTATAGCAATCGAATTCACTCAGAGGACTGTGTTGGCTTTTTAACGTACTTAGCAGAACAGGTTGTTAGTAAAGTTGCGATACAAACTATTTATATTGGCGTTGATAATAACCCGGCACCTATTTTTGATGTGATGATGTTTATTGCCGGTGAGCTTAATATAACGATTGAAAAAACGGAGACGAGTAATAGAGGCAGTAAGCGTTGTAATAATATTGCGTTAACTCAAAGTGGCTATACATTAAAATACCCAGATTATCAGTCTGGGTATCGTCATGTATTACTTAACCGTTAATGGCTTAATCGCTAACTAATTTAGTCTTAATAGTCATCAGCTAAAAACAATTACAAATGTAGTCTTTGTAGTATGGCTTGGTAATGCTCTTTAGGTAGGCGCGGACCGTAATGCGTTACAATTTGCGATGCCGCCATATTAGCAAGACGACCAGCATCTGCAAAACTATAGCCGTGAGTAATAGCATACAAAAAAGCACCAGCAAACATATCCCCAGCACCATTAGTATCAATAGGCTTTACAGGAAAGGCGGCCACTTCACTTAATACGGTACCGTCAAATACAACCGCACCTTTTGCTCCCCGTGTAATGGCAAATGTATGGCTAATAGCTTTCATGGCAGCAATAGCATCATCTATATTGTCAGAATCTGCCCAGGTTTTAGCTTCATCTTCATTACAAAAAACTAGATCAATCTTGTCGCCAATAATTTCAGCTAAGCCATCTTTAAAAAAGTTAACAATGCCCGGGTCGGATAAACTTAATGATACTTTTATATTGTTCTGTTGAGCTATTTCACGACAGGTTTTTGCTGCGACTTTACCTGTTGCTGAGGTTACTAAATAACCTTCAATATAAACATACTCAGATTTTTTTATAGCATCTGCATTTAAATCCTCAACAGAAAGTGTCTCACTAATTCCAAGATAGGTATTCATAGTGCGTTCGGCATCGTCAGTAATCATTACCAAACATTTGCCTGTGGTGCCTTCAGGGTTTTTATTGATTTTAAAATCTACACCAGCGGCACTTAAATCATCTAAATAAAATTGACCATTATCATCATCAGCAACTTTACAAGAATAAAACGAACTACCGCCAAAATAGCTATTAGCAATAATGGTGTTGGCAGCAGAGCCGCCGCTGGCTTTTTTGGCACCCACGAGGTGGGATTGCAGTTGATCAGTAAGTTCTTGTTGGCGATTTTCATCAACGAGTGTCATGAGGCCTTTTTCAATATCAGCATGGGATAAAAAATCATCAGTAACTTCTACTTCAGTATCTACTAAAGCGGCACCCAAGCCATAAACATGGTATTTACTCATAAAACGTTTCTCTGTGTTTTGTGGTTTGTTAAATAATATAATGAAAAGGCATTATCCAGTTGAGGAGCGCAGTTGCAAGATAACTTTTAATTTTAGCGGTTTGTTGGCTGCAATGAGTAGGGTAGAATCTCATCCCCCCATTAACTAAATAAAAAGATGGTTTTGTGGCTACTCAAAAAAAGAAACCAACAGCAAAAAGAAAAAAAGCAACTAAAGCCCCTGCCAAAAAACCTTTTACAAGGCGGCTTATGGGTGTGGCTTTAAAGCTTGTTGTGGTGCTTGTGGTGCTATTTGTTTTTTTATTTTTATGGGTCGATGCCACAGTAACTACTAAGTTTTCTGGAAAAAAATGGCAGCTACCATCCCATGTGTATGCTAGACCGTTAGAGCTTTATGAAGGCAAAGCATTGCACCCCGATGACTTTGCTTACGAACTAGAGCAACTAGGTTATGAATTTACAGAGGAAATAAATAAACCCGGCTTGGTGTTTCGTAAGGGTTTACAGTTTCATCTTAAGACCCGAGGCTTTGCTTTTACCGATACTGTAGAGACAGAGAAAGAGATTTGGTTGACGTTTTCTGATGGACGCATTACTGAATTACAGATATTGGACGGTAAGCAGTTAACCCGTGCCAGTTTAGTGCGCCTAGAACCGTTAATGCTGGGTGGTATTTATCCCTTACATAGAGAAGATCGGCTACTGGTACAAAATGAAAATGTACCAGAGTTATTAAAACAAACCCTTGTATTAGTAGAGGATAGAAGCTTTTACCAACATCGTGGCTTGTCTTTTCGTGGCTTTGCCCGGGCGATGATGGTTAATGTTCAGTCCAAAGCTATGGTTCAAGGGGGCAGTACACTAACCCAGCAGTTGGTAAAAAACTTTTACCTAGATAGCCAAAGAACCTTGCAGCGTAAGGGGCTTGAGGCATTAATGGCGTTGAGTTTGGAGTTACATTACAGCAAGGCCGAAATTTTAGAGGGCTACTTAAATGAGGTGTATTTAGGGCAGTCAGGTGGTCGTTCTATTCATGGCTTTGGTTTGGCTAGCCAGTACTACTTTAGTAAGCCAATAAAAGAATTGGGGGCGGAGCAAATTGCCTTATTGGTTGCCTTGGTAAAAGGGCCGTCCTATTACAATCCTTGGCGTTATCCGGCCCGGGCTCGGCAGCGGCGCGATTTAGTCTTGTCTATGATGGTTAAAGAGGGGCTGTTAACCGAAGATGAAGGGCAGCAAGCTAAGAGCGCAGCCTTATTACCTGATCAAGGGCAAAGCAAAGGTAAGGCAACGTACCCGGCTTTTCTTGATTTGGTCAAACGTCAGTTACGTCGTGACTATAAAGAGGAAGACTTACGTACAGCAGGCTTATCTATTTTCACCAGCTTGGACCCTATTATCCAGCATAAGGCTGAAAAGTCAGTTACGAATGGTATTATAAAATTAGAAGGAAGATATAACCTAGAGCCCTCTACATTAGAGGGTGCAGCAGTTGTTTTAAGCCCGGATAACAGCGAAATAACTGCAGTGGTGGGGGGGCGAGACCCACGTTTTGCAGGTTTTAATCGAGCCCTTGATGCGGTAAGACCCATTGGCTCATTAGTAAAACCAATGGTGTATGCGGCAGCGTTGGAGAGTGGGTATACATTAATGTCCCCCTTAAACGACAGAGCTATCACCATACAAGAGACGTCAGGGAAGAAATGGATTCCTGTAAATTATGGCCGCAAAGAGCATGGTGATGTGCCTTTACATACCGCGTTGTCGCATTCGTATAATTTGGCAACGGTACATTTAGGTATGGCATTAGGGTTACCTAAAGTGGTTGATGCGATTCAGCGCTTTGAGGTGAAAAGAGGTATTCCAGCAGTGCCTGCTTTATTGTTAGGCTCCTTAGAAATGTCACCTATTGAGGTGGCGGCAAGCTATCAAGTAATTGCCGCTGATGGCTTTTATGCCCCTATTCGTGCCATTCGCGTTGTGCGCGATACAAATGGCCATGTGTTGAGCCGCTATCCTTTTAAGGTAAAGCAAGTATTCTCAGTGCAGACAATGTATTTGTTGCAGTATGCCTTGCAGGAAGTGATGCGGGAGGGAACCGGTAAGCAAGTGTATGGTTACTTGCCAAACGATTTACAGGTGGCGGGAAAAACCGGCACCACTAATGATCAAAGGGATAGTTGGTTTGCTGGATTTACCGGAGACCATTTAGCCGTTATTTGGTTAGGGCAGGATGATAACCAGCCAACACCATTAACAGGCTCTTCTGGGGCCTTAGTGGTATGGAGTGATTTAATGGCTAACATTAGTCATCAGTCGTTTAGTAAAATGCCTCCTGAGAACATTAACCTAATTCGTATTGATGATGACACCGGCAAGCGAATGCCAGACGATTGTCATAAAGGCCGTTTTATTCCTTTTGTTAAAAATACGGAGCCTCGTGTGTCATTAAATTGTGATGGAAAGACAGTAAAAGATACATGGTTTAATCGTCTGCTGTATTAACAGTTATATAATTAATGGTATTAACAATCTAATGATTTTATTTAAAAATAAAACCTTCAAACTTAATGCGCTATTATTTTTTTTAGGCTCAAGTGTATTACTGCCAGCTTGTCAAAGTACGGTGCCAATACAGCAACAAACAGCAAAAAAAGACACACAAAAAATAACAGCAAAAAAAAGTACAACGGTTAGAGAAAGCGAGCCAAAGCCTTTATGGAATGAAGTAAAAAAAACGGAAGAAGAAAAAGTAACACATCCAGTAGTTACGCAGTTACTAACAGAGGCATTATTGCTACGTCAGCAAGGTAATTATTCACAAGCCATAGTTACGGCAGAGCGGGCGTTAACCATAGATAGTAAAGAGGCTAAAGTTTATCTGGAGTTAGCGAGAATACGCCTTGCCCAAGGAGAGAGCGATTGGGCAAGGCAGTTATTATTAAAAGCAAAAAGATTCTCTCAGGATAAACACACATCAGCAGAAATAAATCGGCAATTAAATAATCTGTAAAAGGGCTTATAGATTATTTAATTCACCAATAGCTTGCCCCATTTTTACCGGACTATCTTCGCTTAATGATAAATCCCACTGCATCGCGTTATCAGCAAATAAAACAATAGCGGTTGAGCCTAAACAAAAACGGCCCATCTCTTCACCTTTTTTTATGGTTAGACTGCCATCAAAGTCGACTGAGAAATACGCTTCTTTATTTGGTGCAATAAGGCCAGACCAAACGGTTTCAATACCAGCAACAATCATAGCGCCTACTAATACAACGGCCATAGGTCCTATGTCGGTATCAAACAAACAAACGACTCTTTCATTGCGAGCAAAAAGTCGGGGCACATTATTGGCAGTGGTTTTGTTGACTGAAAATAATTTGCCTCCGATATAAGTCATTTTTTTTAATTGCCCAGTAAAAGGCATATGTACTCGATGATAATCTTTAGGGGATAAGTAAACGGTAGTAAAGTTACCGTTGGCGAACACTGCGGCTTGTTCTGTATCGCCTAATAATTCTTCGCAAGAAAAATCAAAACCTTTTGCTTGAAAAATACGACCCTCTTTTATGGCACCTATTTGGCTAATAGCACCATCAGCCGGAGAGGTAACAGATGCTTGGTTTTTATCAATAGGTCTTGCGGTATCGTTAAGTTCTCGGGTAAAGAATGCATTAAAGCTTTCGTACTCGGTAAGATTTGTTTTTTTTGCCTCACTCATATTAACTTGGTAACGATTAGCAAATATTTTAATAAAGTTATTTTTTATAAAGGTAATTTTACTTTTAGCTAAAGCGCCAACTATTCTAGACAGCAGGTGTTGAGGGGTGATGTATTGTAAAAGAATAAATAAATTCATGGCGCTGCTTTCTCAATAGGCATGTTAGGTAGGTTGCCCCATTCACTCCATGATCCTGGGTAGGCTTTTACATTGGGGTAACCTAAAATTTTTCCCACCAGCCATGTTAGTGCAGAGCGATGGTGGCTTTGGCAGTGAGTAATAATAGATTTATCTTTAGTGAGATTTAATTGGTTTAACCGCTCTTGTATTTGCTCTAAGGGCAAAAGTTTTAAGTGATTAGATTTATCCATTAAGTCAGTCCACTCATACCATGTTGCACCAGGTATATGGCCACCATTTAAAGAAAATGCTTTGTTGCCTGTAAACTCATCAATGGAGCGGGCATCCCAAATAGCAAAGTTATTTTTTCCAAGCTCTGGCGTAATGCTTTCAACCGTAGCAATGTTGTTAGTATTTATTTGTTTAACCGTGTAGTCACTGGTA
>CBDUPS010000024.1:0-9734 GCA_965369155.1 uncultured Spongiibacteraceae bacterium | reverse complement strand
AAAGGGCATGCCCGATAAACAAGAGCCGCTATACATAGATTCAAACTGGCTCTGCCATCGTTTGTCGGTAAGAGAGCCTATTTTTTTGCCATAAAAATTATCACCTAATAATAAAGAGAATGAGATATTTTTAGTATTCTCGCAAACCTGTTCCATTTTGTGGGACACCATTTTTTGTCGGTAGGTTCCGGTACCTTGATCGCCTAAGGCAAAAAAACTAATAGTGTGAGTCACCATTTTATTATTTATTGTGGGTGTGTTGGGTGCAATAAAGGTGGTTTTTTTATTTGTTAATACAGCCGAAAAAATAATAAAGGGCAGTAGCAGTATTGCTAAATAAGGTAGCCATTTTTTTAAAAGCATTGTTTTTTCTTCTTAAGATTACAGTAACGTTTATAGCAAGCAAATAGTTTGACGATAAGTAAAATGATTAACCAAGCCATTAACATGCTGGTGATGGTATGGCTTAAAAAATGATCACCGATAGCCATTTTATAAATGCCAGTAACCCAACCAAGCGTGATAGCAAAGCCTAGGGCGATAGTTTTATTAAGTGGCTTTTTAAAAACAAAAAATAATGACATTAGGGCAAAACCACTGCTGGCATGTCCTGCGGGGTAACATGCGCTGCCTTTTGTTAATAGATGAGAGGCAAATAGTTTTGTGTAGTGATATTCGCCGCCGAATAACGTTAAGTGGCTAGGGCAAGGTATATGGGTTATTTTTTTTAGGGTAACAATGATGATAGGAACTAAAATAAAAGAGGTGAAAAATATGAAAATGCCTTTTTTTCTTGTTTTTATAAAAACGGATTTTTTAAAGAAAATAATAGAGATTAAGGTGATAAGGTATAAAGCGGCATACATATATTTTATGCCATTATAAAACATGAAATGAGTTATTTTATTATGTTTATTTAACAACCATTGATTAGTTTGTGGGTTAAATAATAAATTTTGCACAAACACATCAGCATTAGTCCATTCAAAAAATAAGGTAAATTGAATAAGTAAACAAAGAGTAAAAATGAGCTGTAAGTTAATAGTCTCGCGTCTCATTTGTTTGTTATATCCATGGTGGGGTTATAGGCAGGAGAATTTATTTCAAATAACTTTAGTAATGTATGAAATAAATTATCATGAGAAAACTCTTGGTTTTTTACATTATTTAATTGATCTCTATTGGCGACTTTGGGATCAAAGTTTTTCCCAAGCCATACAATAAATGGTACATGGGTTTGGGTGTTAGGGGCCAGTGAGTAAGGTAATCCGTGCAGATAAATATGATTCTCTCCTAAAGATTCACCATGATCACTGACATAAAGCATGGCGGTTTCATACTCATCATCATTATTTTTTAATAGTTCGATAACTTGGTGTAAAAAATAATCGGTATATAGAATGGTATTATCATAAGTATTGTTTATTTCATCTTCAGAGCAGGTTTGTAATTGATTGCTTTGGCAGGTAGGAACAAATCTTTCAAAATCTTTAGGGTATCTTTTGTAATAAGCTGGACCATGACTTCCCATTTGATGTAATACAATAAATATATCGCCCTCTGGGTTACGGTTAATATAGGTTTGCAAATTAACCAGCATGCCTTCATCTCTGCATTCTGGATTACATAAGCTATTTGTATCAGGGGATTTAAAGCTTTTATAGTTAGCTCTAATGGCGACGCCTTTTGAGTCTGAGTTATTGTCTAGCCATAAAACATTAACACCACTGTAGGCTAAGATATCTAATAAGTTTTCACGGTTAATATTTTTTTTATATTCGCTTCTGTTTTTTTCTGAAAACATGCAAGGAACAGATACAGCTGTTGATGTGCCGCAAGACCAAAAATTATTAAAGCTAATAACATGATCATTTTTAAGGAAGGGGTTAGTGGGTTTTTTATAGCCATTGATAGAGAATCGATCATAACGCGCAGTTTCACCTACAACAAAAATAACTAAATCTTTATCTATATCATTTTCGCTTATATGAGAGCCTTCTGATATTTTAATAAATGGTTGGTTGCTTTGTTGTAATGAGCTGGAGGCGTATTTAATAGCGGAATAAATAGGATATAAAGGGTTAGAGTAAGAGCGAATAATTTTATTTTCCCTGATGAATGAAGCGTAAAAACCCGATAAAACTATAATGGTTAGAATTGATAAGAAAAGAGAAAGACTAAGTGTTTTGGCTTTTGACTTTAATTCGCTAGAGCTTTTTTGCTTTATTATTGGGGTTTTTATAATAAGGTAAGAGGGCAGCAAACCAAGCAATAAAATATAAATTACTAATTTAATGCTAAGTAAGTCAAACACTTCTCCAGTATCAGTTTTTATACTGTTTTGTATCATGTTGCTATCAATAATAATGTGATAGCTATCCATAAAGTATGCGGTTATCGAAGAGGTAAAAATTATAATAATAAGTGTTGGCTTTGTGGTTTTTTTATAAGTAATGGCCGTTAAAACGATACAGAGAGCACTACTAAAAACAATAAATAAAGAGGCAATGTTTATTATATTTTTAATGCTTACTGGATAGTATGAAAAAACCTTAGAGAAAAAAGAGAAGTTGTATAACAGCATTAATATTATTGATGTGATAATAATGAGCTTGTTATGAGTTATTTTTTTCACTAATAAAATTCACTTTATATGAGTGTTGTTTTTATTAGTCAGCTGTTAATTAAATAGGTTCAATTTTAAATGTATTTTTTAATAAATAAAAAAAATGAAAGCAAAAAAAACTGATTAGCCAGCAAAAAGTCATGGTGTATATTTGATGAGATAGAAAATGTTGGCCACGTATAACTTGTACTAAACCAAGAAAAGTTCCATAAGATAATGCTACCGCTAGCGCGATGTACGCCCATTTTTTTAAGCCCATACTCCAAAATGAAAAGAATAAGGCCAGCCATGCAAATCCTGCTGTTGCGTGACCGGCAGACCAGCAACGCCCGGAGCCGTCATTAATTATAAGAAGATGACCTAATTGAAGTTTTGGATGCAGAGTGATTGCGCCGCCGTATTCTTTTAACTGCAAGGGGCAGTAAATACCAGTGGCATCTTTTAGTGAGTGCATGACAGACACACTAATAACAATAGCAAGAACGCCAAGAAGTAACGGTAATCTAAAGTTAATCCAGCTTAGCCCTTTTTTAGGCCAAAGGGCTGCGGCAATCACAAGCCATAAAAAATGATTACTTACCATTTTTATTCGGTCATGTAGCCATGTTTCATACAGTTCATTCGTTTGAAAAGGAAAGCCAACATTAGGTTGATAGAGCCAACTTTGTAAGCCGTGATCTATATTAAAAATACTGAATAAAGATAAAACACATAGCACACCAAACAACGGTAGTAATAGTAGCTGTGTGGTACTCCAACAATAGCGGTCTTTACGCACTAACATCATGGCTGGCTTTTATGGTGAGCGAATATTGGATAGACAGAGAAAACAAATAAAAGTTCAAAGCCTATAAAGACTTTACGGGTTAAATGGATTCACAGTGATTAGTTAATTTGTCGGTGAGAATAGAGGGGTGGAAATAAATTGGGGTGTTTAGATTGTTGCGAAAAGTATGCTGCAACAATTATAGAGAGAAAGGCTTTGGTTATAACTTATGTGTTTTTAGAGGGTAACCTCTTTTTTGATAAAATTGGTAATTCTCACGTAATTGTTCTAGCTGCTCTTTCTGCTGGGTGACAATTTCAGTAATTCGCTCAAAGCGGCTAAAAAAACTAGGGATTGAATCGGTAAGATTAATAAGTACATCGTGTTGATTTCCCGCATGGTCACCATAGCCGATAGTAATAGGATTATGAGTGGTGCTGTTTTTTATGGCGCTATTAGCGGCAAGAATTTGAGAGGTTAAAATTTTTGCCGGTAAAAAGCGTTGTGGGTTGTGGTTCCATAACTGCTTTTGCAGTATTTCCGCTTGCTGTTGATCTTTGGTGTGTAAATAAATGCAGTGATTTTTTTGCCAGACTTTTTCTGCTAGGCGGCAAGCAAAGGCTAACCGCGCCGCAGGGTCATTAGTTTGTAGTACATAAAAATCGACTTTGGTCATGTTACTTGCCGCACTCTATAAGGTATTGCATTAGTAGAGGAACAGGGCGACCGGTCGCCCCTTTATTACTGCCCGATGTCCACGCGGTTCCGGCGATATCTAAATGTGCCCACTCATAGGATTCGGTAAAATGCGATAAAAATGATGCTGCAGTAATACTGCCGCCATCACGACCGCCAATGTTAGCTAAGTCAGCAAAGTTACTTTTAAGTTGCAGGCGATATTCTTCCCATAACGGCAATTGCCATACTCTGTCACCGCTTTGTTCACCGGCGGCTAAAAGCTTATCGGCTAAGGGTTGGTGATTACTAAACAAGCCACTAGGCAGGCGACCTAATGCCACAATACAAGCACCGGTTAAAGTGGCAATATCAATAACGACCTTAGGTTTGTATTTGGCAGCGTAAGTAAGTGCATCCGCTAACACTAAACGACCCTCGGCATCGGTATTAAGTACTTCAATGGTTTTCCCCGACATGCTAGTAACAACGTCCCCAGGTTTTGTCGCTCGCTCTGAGGGCATGTTTTCAACGGCACCCACAATACCCACTACATTAATGGGTAGCTTTAGTTCGGCAAGTGCTGCAATAGTGCCAAAAACACTGGCAGCGCCACACATGTCGTACTTCATTTCATCCATGCCAGCGCCGGGTTTAAGGCTAATGCCACCGGTATCAAAGGTAACTCCTTTGCCCACTAAAACGGTGGGTTTGTCTTGTTTTGCACCACCGTTATATTCCATTACGATTAAGCGCGAAGGCTCTTTTGATCCATAACCTACAGATAATAATGAGCCCATTTTTAACTGCTGCATTTTCTTGTCATCAAGAATGGTGGTTTTTATGCTGGTATGTGTTTTGGCAAGTTGGTGTGCTTGCTTGGCTAAAAAGGTAGGGGTGCAAATGTTGGCGGGCAAATCACCGAGTTCTTTTGTGAGGTTGGCACCAATGCCAATAGCTTTACCCTGTTGCAGTTGTTTTTTTAATAAAGCAACGGAACCTTCACTAACAACACAGGTCAATTTCTTAAGCGTGATTTTTTTAGCTTTACCCGGTGCGCCACTAAAACGATATAAGCGCTCGGTAGCATTTTGTGCAATAGCTTGACCTAAGGCGTTGACTTGCGATGAGTCTTTTAACAAGTCGAGTAAAATAACAGCGTTTTTTATAGGGAGTGTGATAAGGCTTTTAAACAAGGCATTGATTGATTGGCTAAAGCTTTGAGCGGTGAGTTCTTTTTCTTTGCCGAGGCCTAAAAGCAGAATATGGGGGCTACTAAGGCCGGGTAAATGGTACTGAGAGAATGTACTGCTTTTGCTACCGGTGAAACCTGCCAGAGCTGCAGACTTTTTTAATAAGCCATTACTGCCTTTGTTGAGGACCTCAATAACTGAATCTTTGCTGAAATCCCCTTCAAAACAAGGGATAATTAGGCAGTCAGTTTTTTCGGCAATGATGCTTTTTGTTAAACGAGCTGAAAAATCCATGGTGTCTCCAAAAGGGTTTTAAGGTAAAGTTGGGTTATATAATATTGGGATAACAACGTGAATACCAGTTTACACTGTGACACCTCGCCAAGGGCGACAAATTGATTTTATTTAGATATCTTTTTCGCGAAGTTTTTATTTCTATGACAGCAGTCACAGCCATTTTATTGGTTGTGGTGATGAGTAGCCGTTTTATACGGTACCTAGCTGATGCGGCTGTAGGTGATATAGCCACTGAAATTCTCTTTCAGATTATGCTGTTTCGCTTCCCTAGCTTTTTAGAGATGATTTTACCCTTAGGGCTGTTTATCGGCATTATGCTGTCCTATGGCCGCTTGTATATGGATAACGAAATGACGGTGATGTTTTCCTGTGGCGTTAGCCGTACAAAGCTTGCTCTATGGACCTTCCTGTTTGCTTTGTTGGTGTCGGCAGTGGTTGCCTCTTTAAGTTTATATCTTACCCCTTACGGCACTTACCAAGAGCAGAAACTACTGGATAAAGCAGATAATTCTTGGCAATTAAGTACGTTAATCCCTGGGCGTTTTAAAATGAGTGCTGGGGGTAAAAAGGTGAGTTACGCACAAGAGATTAATAGCACTCGAACACAAATGGATAATATTTTTATTGCCTCATCAGAGAGAAAGGTCTCAGGGGCTATTAGTTCTTCAGTGACTATCGCTGAGGCGGCAAAGGTGGCTACAGATCCGGTTACGGGTAAAAAGTATTTAGAGCTAATTAACGGTTATATCTATGAAGGCCAGCCGGGACAGAGGAAATACTCGGTCACTCAGTTTGAGCGTTATGGGCAGTTGTTAGAAGGGCAAGAGGCTGATCAAAAAAAATTAATCTTACTATCGGGCTCAAAAAGCACCAGAAAGTTATGGGAGTCACACTCTCTAATCGACCAAGCTGCATTACAGTGGCGGCTATCTTTGCCAATACTGCCTTTAATTGTTGCATTGTTGGCAATGGTGTTAAGTAAAACAACCCCACGACAGGGGCGTTACTTTAAAATGATACCGGCAGTATTTTTATACCTACTATATTTAGGAACCTTAGTAGCCTTACGCGGGCAAATTGAAAAAGGCAATATCTCTCCTGCAGTTGGGGCATGGCCATTACATGGTTTTATGTTGCTTTGTGTTGTATGTATAGGATATTGGTCAGCGATTGCTTCATTCTTAAGCCCCGTATTAACACCTATTTATAAAACAGTAACAAAAGTAAAAGGTAGTAAGTAAATGGTACGGCTAAGATTATTTGATCGTTATGTGCGCAATACCATAGGCTTATCGATTTTGACCGTACTACTGGTTATTGTAGGTATTGATACTATTGGTACCTTAATGGATGAGCAAAAAGCATTATCCTCAGGTTTCGGAAACTACTATTTTAAAGAGTCGTTGATTTATGTGCTAACGATTGTGCCAAGTACATTGCCTACATATATTCCCTTAGCCTCGTTAATTGGCTGTCTGTTGGGTTTGGGGGCTTTAGCAAACTCTAGTGAATTAGTGGTTATGCGTGCTGCGGGCACATCAGTTTTTCGGCTCGCATGGATTGCATTAAAGCCCGCCCTAGCTTTGCTGCTGATAGGGACATTGATTGGTGAGTTTGTGGCACCTCCTCTTGAGCGTTATGCGGAAAACAAAAAACTAGATGCAAAGTACCTAGAAAATAATGTGGTGACAACACAAGGGTTGTGGAATCGCGAAGGTAACGAATTTGTTCATATTCGTCAGATAGAAATGGATGGTTTATTAAAAGGGGTGACTATTTATCGTTTTTCGCCTAATCGCACGTTAGAGAGCGCTATTTTTGCAAAAACCGCAAGTTTTGAACAAAAAGAAAAAGACTGGACGTTACACGATGTGGAACAAACTATTTTTTCAGATACGCAGGTACAAAAAATCACCCAGAAAAGCCTACTGTGGCAGTCTCAGTTGTCTCCGTCATTAGTTAATATTCTTATTTTAAAACCCAGTAGATTATCCATGCGAGAGTTATATTCTTATGCTTCTTATATTAATAAACAATCAGTGAATGCAGATGAATATTGGTTAGCCTTTTGGAAAAAAGCATTACGCCCGGTTGAGGGGGTTGGCTTTGTACTAATTGCCATTTCATTTATTTTTGGCCCTCTATGGTCGGCAACTATGGGTTCTCGTATGGTGGCGGGTATTGCGGTGGGAATGGCCTTTAAAATGCTACAGGATTTATTAGCACCAGCTAGTATGCTTTATGGGTTTTCATCCTTTTCTGCAGTTGCTTTACCCATGCTGCTTTGTTTTATTTGTGCCTGGTATTTATTAAAACGTTCTAGTTAGCTGGGTTAGTTTTTTTCTTTTTTAGGCAATAGCACAAGGTGAGAATTGGATAAAATATCAGGCCATGATTGTTTGTCGCTGCTATATAAAACACGCCAATAACCAATACCCAATAATAATAAAGACGGTAGAGCAACGATTAAGCGAATTGCCGCTTGCTTCCAAGAAATACGCCCACCGACATTACTATCTAAACGAACTCGCCAGGCTTGCATGCCTAGGGTTTGGCCGCCCAGTGTCCAAAATACTGAAAAAAACAAAAAAATAACTGCAGCAACAGGCAATTGCACCATTAAACCACTGGCAGATGCAGCGTGTTGTCCCTCTAATGTCTCAAAGCCCACCATAAAACCTTTGATAAAAATAATAACCCCTGTTGTAGCTAAACAGCAGGCTAGTACAAGTAAACTATCGTAGAACATAACAACCAAGCGCCGTAAAAGGCTTGGGGCGGGTAGATAACGGTCTTCAGCTTGGGTTTGTTGGTAACGTTTTTTTACCTTGGAACGATTATTCATGATATTTGAAATAGATATGGATGAGGTCAGCATTATACCCAAGAGCTAGATTCTGTCACGGCAAAGGAGATGTTAAAAAATAGTCAATTTATTATTGGTTGTGTTTGATGCTACTCTAGGAGGCTGGTGTAATGTGAGTTGATAATAGATACCAATGAGTTAATAACGAGGGAAGAAAGCATGCATGTATTGATTGTAGAAGATGATCGAACGGTTGCAGAGTACGTGGCAAGAGGGCTGAAAGATGCGGGCCATCAGTATGAGTATGCGGATAACGGCAAAGATGGTCATTATCAAGCGACTACAGCAGAATTTGATGTGATGATTATTGATCGAATGCTACCGCATATGGATGGGCTTTCTATTATAAAGGCCATACGAGATCGGGATATCCGTACGCCGGTACTTATTTTAAGTGCATTGGGCGAGGTAGACGATCGTGTTAAGGGCCTGCAGGCCGGAGGTGATGATTATTTGGTAAAACCTTTTGCAGTGGAGGAGTTACTGGCCCGAGTAGAAGCGTTACATCGTAGAAAAGAAAACCTCTCAACCAAAACCCGTATGCAAGTAGCCGATTTAGAAGTGGACATGCTGTCGCATAAGGTTATTCGTGGGGGGAAAAAATTTAATCTACAGCCTAGGGAATATAAGCTGCTTGAATATTTAATGAAACATGCCGGGCAAATCGTAACCCGCACTATGCTATTAGAGAATGTATGGGACTATCACTTTGACCCACAAACGAATGTTATTGATGTACATATTAGCCGCTTACGACAAAAAATAGATAAGGACTTTGATAAGCAATTATTATGTACGATTCGTGGTGTAGGCTATACATTGCAAGATCCAGATGATCCTAATGCGGTAAAAAATGACAACGAATAGACTCTTTGTATTGTGATTTTTAATCGTATCTTTACTACATACACGTTCCGCTTCATGTTTGCTTATGTGGCGGTTTTAAGTGTTGCTGTATTTGTTTTATTGGCGGTTGTTTATGGCTTTTATTCTTATGGGCAGTTTGCCCATTATGATGAAAAACTAGGAGAAGAGCTAACCAGTTTACAGCAACACTACCAAAAAGAAGGGGTAGAGGGGGTTGAGCAATATATCACCCAGCGTAGTCGGTTAAACCGTTTTTTTTACTTGCTTGTTGATGATAATGGAAATCGCTTGGCTGGGGATTTTGAGTCGATGCCAAGTTATCGTGAGTTTGGTGATGATTGGCTGTCTTTTGAGAGGGATGTTTTATTAAGAGATGGGGAGGCTGTGGATCATGCCGATTTTATTGCCCGCTCAGCAGTTCAGCCTGATGGCACCCGATTATTA
>CBDUPS010000023.1:0-9824 GCA_965369155.1 uncultured Spongiibacteraceae bacterium | reverse complement strand
AAATGAAAAGTGCAGGCGTTCCTGTGGTGCTAGAGGTGTGGAAAAAAATGCCCCATGTATGGCAAACCTTAGCGTTTTTAATTCCTGAAGGAAAAGTAGCCATTGATCATATTGGCCTCTTCCTTAAAGGCCATATGCACAGCTACTCTTCTAGAGAGATTATCTAGTCTTATTCTTTTTTCTGAACAACTCGAAGACTTGATGCTTTTTTTAACAGCTCATCGTCAGCTATCTTATCGCTTGATTTTGCTGATAACTTCTTAGGCCGTACTTTTTCACGCTGATTCGCTTTTTTAAGAGTAGTCTCTCGACTCATTTTCTTTTTCTCTCGGCGCTTTATTTCTGATTTTGCTGCCACATACAGCTCATCATAAGCTTCCTGTAAGCATTCAGCATAAAAGGCAGGGTCTGGCATCATTTTTCGACAAGCGGTAAAGGCAATAATAAGCTGCTGATAGGTACTGGTTACCGTATGGAATAATCCAACCCCGGGTACCAATGGTCCCATACCAAATGAATCAATCATTTTTGCTCCAGCCAAATAAATAGGCAATGGTGCCCCAGGAACATTGGTCACAATGGTATTGTGTACTGGAGGCAGCATAAATAATGCCCCCGACTCAACCATTTTTCTAATACCAAATGAAGTTAACCCTGGCCATAAAGAATCAAGTACATCATTCACCACTCGGCGACCTAACGTCTCGGAGTACTTTTTACTGGCCTGTGCCTCTTTTCTCACCCACTTTAGACGCTCATAGGGGTCATCAATATTCGTTTTAAGACCAACATTCATGATACTTACCATGTTGCCTTTGATATCTTCATCGGCAGCAGTACGCACATCGATAGGTACACCGGCTACTAAGGGTATATCGGGTAATTCATCTTTAGCCTGCAAGTACTTACGCATTGCACCACCAACAATGGCTAATGCAACATCATTAATGGTTACCTCAGGCAAAGACTTTCTTATTTCTTTAACGCTCTCAATGGGTAAACAGACTCTATCAACCACACGTCCGGGCTCAATAACCCCATTAAATCGGCAACGAACCTTATCTAAACTATGCAACTCATTAGATTTTAAGCCTAACTGTATTTTGCCATAGGACTTTGCCAATTGGCTCGCCGTCTTGGCTAACTTACCCGCTTTCTTAACATTATTAACATAAGACTTTGCCAGTAGCTCGGTATACCCTGAAGGTGGTTTGTAAGTTTTTCTTTCTTCTTCTTTAGGAATAACATCTCCAACATTGCCTAAACCTTCATCGGGGCTTAGTGTGTGCAAGTTAGAATAAATAGCTAAACCCGTGCGCCCATCCATAATGGCATGATGTACTTTTAAAAATAAACCAAATGCCCCCTCGGGTACGCCCTCCAAAGAGCCCAAGCCATCAATAACATAAGCTTCCCACAAGGGGCGGGCTCTATTTAAAGGTCGTGCATGGAGGTTTGCAATAAGGGTATAAAGTTTATCCCAGTCCCCAGGTGCTGGGAGAGCAATATGCCGAACATGATAAACCAGATCAAACTTACTATCTTCTATCCAGTAAGGCTGATCTAAGTTCATAGGAACTTCTATTAATTTACTGCGTAATACCGGTACTTCTTGCTGTACCTTATGCTGAAAAACATCAAGTACCTCTTTAAATGAGACGGTTTTACTTTTACTTGAAGAGGGATCATATATTGAAAATGACGAGATATGCATAGGCAGACCATGTAACTCTGCATGCAAAAACATCGTATCAAGGCCCGATAACTGTTCCATTACTGCTTATTCCTTCTGTTGAAGCTAGTCTTAAAGCATAGAGCAAAAAATGACTTTATGACACAGCGATTTTGCTATTTATTAAGCAAATCGGCTATCAGCAACAAAAGGATTATGTTGCCGCTCGTCTCCAAAAGTAGACATGGGGCCATGCCCTGGAATAAACATGACGTTATCACCTAATGGCCACAATTTATTTTTTATCGAGCTTATAAGCTGTTGATGATTGCCCTTAGGAAAATCGGTTCGCCCAATGGAACCCTGAAACAAGACATCTCCTACAATAGCCAGTGGTGTAGGCCGGAAAAAAAATACCACATGACCTGGTGTATGGCCGGGACAATGTAATACTTCTAAATGCACATCCCCCACGGTAACTACATCACCATCTTGCAACCAACGACTAGGAGTAAAAGGCTCACCTGGGGGAAAGCCGACTCGCTCGCACATCTCTGGTAATGCCTGAATCCAAAAGTCATCTTCTTTATGAGGGCCTTCTATAGGAATACCTTCTTGGTCTGATAATGTTTTTGCTTGGCTGCAATGATCCATATGGCCATGAGTAATCAGGATTTTCTCAAGAGTTAATCCCTGCTCTTTTACTACTCGCATAATATTAGGTAAATCACCGCCTGGATCAACCACTGCGGCTTTGTTGGTTTTTTCACACCAAATAACGGAACAATTTTGTTGGTAGGGTGTCACTGGCACAATTAAAAACTTCACAGCCATATCCTAAGGGTTAGACAAAATAAAGAGTGGAGAAACCAATGACTATCGACCGCCTGATAGCCCATTAATGCTTGCTATGTAAAGGCTAGCCACACTAATGATGGTTACAATGACTAACCAAAAAAGCAGTAACAACCATGGCCTAAAAGGCTTTCTCTCTGTTTTGTTGTAGCCTGCGTGTAAATAATCATCTACGCGCTTTTGATCTTCTTCAGAAAGCTTTCTATTGCTCATTATTTCACCTTTATCAAAACTGTTGTGCTGTTAAACCGCGAGTAACAGAGCTACCGGCTTTTATCGATTGGTTTAACCCAAGTAATCGGGGCAGTATTTTATCGCAATAAAATGTTGCGGTAATAATTTTCGCCTCAAACCATAGCACATCATTTTTTGTATTGTCCGTTAGACTTTTTTCTGCAGCCATGGCCATTTTGTACCACATCCAACCATACATAACATAACCAAACATATGTAAATAATCTACCGCACAGTTTCCTGCCAAGTCGCCATCACTTTTGCTTTCATTAACAATAAACTCGGTAATGTCTTCTAACAAATTGACTGATGATAAAACTGATGACTGTATCGATTTTAGCTTGTCACTCACCTTAATATTCAGAGACTCTTTAATCTCTGTTAATAACTGATAAAGCCACAACCCATCGTTAGCGAGCACTTTACGAGAAATCAGATCCATGGCCTGAATACCGTTAGTGCCTTCATAAATTTGAGAAATTCTCACGTCCCGAACTAACTGCTCCATACCCGCTTCACGAATATATCCATGACCACCAAACACTTGTTGCCCATGCACACAACACTCCAACCCCATGTCGGTTAAAAAGGCTTTAGCTATAGGCGTTAGTAATGCCACTTTTTGTTCGGCAACCGTTTTTTTATCACCCTCACCATACTTACTAACATCTAACTGCTGACCTACATATAAGGCAAAAGCTCGGCCTGCCTCTATCAATGATTTTTGAATCATTAGCATACGCCTTACATCAGCGTGAGCAATAATAGGTGCTGTACCGTCAATTGCTGCAGCCTTACCCTGTAGTCGTTCTTGTGCATACAACAAGGCGTTCTCATAACTTACTGCACTACAACCTAAGCCTTGCAAGCCTACCGAAACTCGTTCGTAGTTCATCATGGTAAACATACAATTAAGGCCCCGATTGAGCTCCCCTACCAACCAACCTTTTGCATTATCAAAATTCATCACACAAGTAGCAGAGGCATGAATACCCATTTTTTCTTCTACCGACCCACAGCTAACCCCATTGCGCGCCCCAAGAGAGCCATCACTATTAGGCAAAAACTTTGGCACTAAAAACATAGAAATGCCTTTAGCGCCTTCAGGTGCATCAGGTAATTTGGCTAACACTAAATGTACGATATTATCGGTTAAATCTTGCTCACCACCGGTTATAAATATCTTGCTACCGGAAATCGTATAACTGTCATCCTCATTACTTTCGGCTTTGGTGCGAATAATACCTAAATCAGAGCCTGCATGAGCCTCGGTTAGACACATAACCCCTGCCCACTCCCCACTATACATTTTAGGCAGATACTGCTGTTTTAATGCATCGCTACCATGAGCGTCTAATGCCAAAGCTGCACCAGAGGTTAAAATAGAATACAAAGCAAAAGCATTACTCGCAGAATGCAGCATCTCTTCAAACAAAACAGTCAATATTTTAGGCATGCCCTGCCCACCATACTCAGGGTTACCTGCTAAACCAATCCAACCCGAAGCTCGGTAAGTATCCCACGCCTCTTTAAAGCCTTTAGGTGTGGTTACTGTACCATCAGACCAATGCACACCCTCTTTATCACCCGATTGATTCAATGGTGCAACCAGCGTTTCAGTAATACGAGCAGCCTCCTCTAATACCGTATCCGCTAATTCTCGATTGACGCTATTTAAAGGTACGGCCTCCTCCCAAAAAAGCGATGCTTGAAAAACCTCATGCAATAAAAACTGCATATCTTTTACTGGGGCTGTGTATTTCATAATTTACTCTTTAGTTGTGTTAACTTTTCAACCAGCACTAGTAACCTTATGCTTGCTGCGTTACTTTTTTGAACAACAAAAGAAAAAAGCCGCTTTACCATCGAAGCAAAGCGGCGTATTTCACCTTTACAATTGATTACCTAACTTTGCGAGCTTCATGAGAAAATAAAGTGCTCCGCATCCATAGCCATTAAGTTATCAGAACCACTTTTCATCATACAAGCCAATGCGTCTGTACGTGGTAATAAACGGTCAAAATAAAACTGTGCCGTTTGAATTTTAGCTTTATAAAAGTCAGCATCCCCTTCACCAGAGGCTAATTTTTCTTGTGCCACCTTCGCCATTTGTAACCACATAAAAGCAAAAGAGATGTAGCCGGAGTACATAATGTAATCAACTGCTGCCGCGCCTACTTCATCGGGGTTTTCCATCGCTTTTCCACCTACATGCATAGTCAGCTCACCCCATTCTTTGTTTTTAGCTTTTAATGCAACCACTAGTGCTGATAATTCGGCATTATCACTATTGGCCTCACAAAACTTATGGATCAGTTTAGTGTACTTTTTTAGCATTTCGCCACCACTGCCCAGCACCTTCCGACCAATCATATCCACACCTTGGATACCTGTGGTTCCTTCATACACGGTAGAAATTCGAGCATCGCGGTATATTTGTTCCATACCCCACTCTTTTATATAACCATGACCACCAAATATTTGTATACCGTTATTAATAGACTCCAAGCCCATTTCAGTAACAAAGGCTTTAGCCACAGGCGTTAGTAACGATACAACAGCTTCTGCTTCTTGCTGAGCCTCACCTTCACCTAAAGAAGCCACATCATTTTCTTTAGCCAACCAATACATAAATGCCCGTGCGCCCTCTACAAAGGCTTTTTGCGTTAACAACATACGGCGCACATCAGGGTGAACAATTAAAGGATCCGCAGGACCATCTGGGTTCTTAGCCCCTGTTAAAGCTCGCATCGCGAGACGGTCTTTGGCATAAGCCAATGAATTTTGGTAGGCAATTTCACCTAAAGCTAAACCTTGGATACCTGTACCTAAACGAGCGGTATTCATCATGGTGAACATTTGCTGCAGTCCGGTGTTCTCCTCTCCCACGATAAATGCTTTTGCATTATCAAAATTAAGCACGCAGGTAGCAGAACCCTTAATACCCATTTTATGCTCGATGGAACCGACGGTGGCGGCATTACGCTCCCCAGGGTTACCGTTAGCATCAGGTAAGAACTTAGGTACGATAAACAATGAAATACCTTTAGTGCCTTCAGGAGCACCTTCTACACGGGCTAACACCATGTGAATAATATTTTCCGACATATCGGTATCACCACCGGTGATAAATATTTTAGTGCCATTCATCGCATAAGAGCCGTCTGCATTTTTAACCGCTTTAGTGCGCAGCAAACCCACATCAGAACCACAGTGCGCTTCAGTTAAGCACATAGTACCCAACCACTGTCCGCTAATAAGTTTCTCTAAATAGGTTTGTTTTTGCTCATCACTGCCATGGGCATAAATACATTTAATAGCCGCACTGCTTAAACCTGGGTACATATTAAATGCCCAGTTACAGGCTCCAAACATCTCCCCTGTCATCATACCCATAGATTCGGGTAACTGCTGACCACCAAACTCTGCAGGAGACATCATAGAAGGCCAGCCGCCCTCGCAATACTGTTTATAGGCATCGGGGAAGCCTTTAGGGGTGGTCACCGCTCCATCGTCAAAATGACAGCCTTCTTCGTCAGCTGTTTGCTGCAAAGGTAACAGAACATTTTGAGCCAACTTAGCAGCCTCATCGACAATAGCGTCCATTAAATCCCGTGTCATTTCTTCGCAGCCTGGCAATGTGGCATAGTGCTTATCTGTTTCTAGCATTTCGTATAAAACAAACTGCATATCTCTTAACGGGGCGGTATATTCGGGCATTCTCTTCTCCACTATGACTATTAAGTATTTATAATAATAGATACGGTTAATACGTTAATTTGGTTCTGTTTGATTCTCAGCGTATAAAATCGCAAGCCTATTCTAACAACTCCAAGGCAATCAAGGTTAATTTTTGGGCCATTTAAGGTAAAAGTTCGTCTGTTTTAGCCGCCATAATTAAATCAGTACGATGAAGCCCATGTATTTTATGAGTCCACCATTGTACCGTTACCTTGCCCCACTCTAGTAAAATCGCAGGGTGATGTCCCTCAGACTCAGCAAGTTCAGCGACCTTATTGGTAAAATCAACTGCTTGAATAAAATCATCAAATAGAAAAACGCGCTGCACTTTCTGCTCAGCCGTATCATTGTTTAACTGCCAAAGCGGTATCTGCGGCATTAACTCGTTAAGCTCCTGCTTACTAATAAGCGGGGCGCCTACCCTGCATACTTCGCAGGTTTCTTCGCTTAGTGCCATAAAAAATCTCCTGATCGTTTTTGGTGAAGCCCTTCACTTAAGCACACATAACGGTGCATTTTCAATTAATCTGCGAGCAAAAGTTGGGATTACGCCTCATTGGGGTTTATAATGCGCCACCTCGTAATTGCTATTTATAACAGCAGTCAGAACAACCGTTAAAACAACAGGACGATTCCTATGAGCTTTAATAAAATACCAGCGGGCAAAGAGCCGCCACACGACATTTATGTTGCTATCGAAATCCCAGCCAACAGTGATCCAGTAAAATATGAAATAGAAAAGGACGAAGATGCCATTTTTGTGGATCGTTTTATGGCAACACCTATGTTCTACCCTGCTAACTACGGCTACATTCCACAAACATTATCAGAAGATGGTGATGCATTAGATGTTCTCGTAGTAACTCCTTACCCAGTTATTCCAGGCTCTGTTATTCGTGCGCGCCCTATCGGCATTTTAAATATGAGTGATGAAGCCGGCAAAGATGCAAAACTTCTTGCTGTTCCCCATGACAAACTCACTGTTCTTTATAAAGATGTTAAAGAGCCTTCTGATTTACCTGAATTATTAATCAAGCAAATTGAACACTTCTTTGAAAACTACAAAGATTTAGAAAAAGGTAAGTGGGTAAAAATTGATGGTTGGGCCGGTAGTGCTGAAGCACTTGCTGAGGTTGAAAAAGCCATTAAGGCCTTCAACGCTGCTAAGTAATAAGTTGGTCGCTGTAATAATAAGTAGTAAAAGCCGGCTTTGTGTCGGCTTTTTTAATTAAACAAAAAGGATATTTATGGCAGGAGCAAGTCTTTTAGTATTACTTGATGATATCACCGCGCTTTTAGATGATATTGCCACTATGAGTAAAGTCGCTGCCCGAAAAACCGCGGGGGTTTTAGGGGACGACTTAGCACTAAACGCAGAACAAGTCTCGGGCCTTAAAGCGGATCGAGAGCTACCTATTATCTGGGCTGTAGCTAAAGGCTCCTTTTTGAATAAGCTGATTTTAGTTCCCAGCGCCTTAACGATTAGCGCGTTTATCCCTTGGCTTATTATGCCGCTGCTGATGATTGGTGGAGCCTTTTTATGTTATGAGGGCTTTGAGAAAATATGGCATTCATTCCGCCATCCAAAACCTAAACGTCACTTAAAAAAGCAGCAAAAACCCATGTCAGCACAGGATATTCAAGCTCTTGAGAAGCGACGCATAAAAGGTGCTATACGTACTGACCTTATACTATCTGCTGAAATTATCGTTATTGCTTTAGGTACCGTTCAAGAAGAATCAATGCTTATTCAAACTGCTGTGGTTTCCCTGTTGGCCATAGCCATTACCGTTATTGTTTATGGATTAGTTGCCGCTATTGTGCGTATGGATGATGTAGGCTTGTACTTACTCAATAACCCCACTGAAGGCTTTAAAAAAACCAAACAAGTGCTAGGTAAAGCGATTATTTATTCTGCACCGCAATTACTACGTTTTTTAACGATCGTTGGAACCGCTGCTATGTTTTTGGTGGGAGGTGGGATTTTGGTTCATGGCATCTCCACGGTACATCATGCCATTGAGCACGCCGCTGACGTAACTGCTATTTATGTCTCTATAAATATTATTGAGTCAATCACCAGTGCATTATTAAACGGCGTGTTTGGCTTTGTAGCCGGGGCAGTTATTTATGCTGTGCTAACACTTAAAACCGTCTTTAATAAAAAAGCTAGTGCGGTAAAATAAAACGCTGCCAAATCTCATCAAACATATCCAGCACCGTTGCTTTTAGCTCTATGTCCGATTGAGAGATCAATTCATACAATGCATCTGACGATAATGTCTGCTCAAATGTTTGTGCTAGCGGCTGATAACTTAAATGCCAAGGCTCTGGGGCAACACCGCCCTTATCAGTAAGAAAGGGACGAAAAAAATCAGCCGATGGCTTGGCCAGTTCAGCATTTAACCATTGATAAAAATCCGAGAAAACACCACCCTGTACTGTTTCACTTTTCGTCAGTTGTAGCTGGTAATCCAAAGGCATGGCTTTTTTATCAAACACATCAATGTCACTACCCCAATGATGGCGCGAGCCACCGGGTAATGCCGACCACCGTAAAATGGATAACACTAATTGCCCCTCGCTCATTCCCTGTATATCCAAGGGCTTTTCATCATTATCTAAAACCACTGCAATGCCGCGAGCCTTTTTATTCCAAATAGCTAATTGCCGATCAAAGCTGCGCCAGCCACTGGCCACTTGTAAATCAAACCCTACATTGCTTGCTAACACTTGTAACTCACGCAATGGCGCCACAAGATCTTTATGTACAGGCACGGCAATATGCTGACAGGATGTATCAATCCCCTCATCGGTTAAACCTAATACTTGCTGTAAAAGCATTGCCACCTCTTAGTGATTGGTATAAACCAAATTATGTTGGTTATTGTCACAGGTCATTAATGTGGGCTGCCAAACAAAACAACTTGTCTCTGAGGGGATAAAATCTTTCGGTAATTTATTTGAAACACCCATCACCTGCCGTTCTTTTTTTAATAAGGTGTACATTTTCTCAAAGCGCTCATTAAAAACTAACCCCTGCTTTTTGCCCTCTTCATAGACTCTAGCAAAGCGCGTATAGGCCATAGTAGAGCCACCCAAACCAATATCGAGCATTTTTTTAATATACACCGGATATGCTTGAGTTAAATACTGATTGTCACTCTCACCATTTTGCTTGGGCAGCTTCATGGCATTGTCATCACTCAATGCATCAGCGGGTAAATGCCGGTTGCTTTTATTTTTTTGTAACTGCCAATGAGATTGAGCGCAGGTTATTTGCGCTACTGAATAACGGCAAGGGTCTCTTGGTTTAGTAACG
>CBDUPS010000022.1:0-10013 GCA_965369155.1 uncultured Spongiibacteraceae bacterium | reverse complement strand
GGTATCCATAACAACTAACGGCCCGCTAGCATCAGCCAAATATCGCAGACACGACATGCCCGTGAGTCCTAAACCCACAATCACGCGCTTTATGTCACTGACGATAATAGAAGACACTAACGTATTTTTCTCCGTAGTCTTAACGTAATTTCAATGTAGCCAAACCAAACAAAACCAGCATGACGGTAATAATCCAAAATCGAACAATTACTCGTGGCTCTGGCCAACCTTTTAACTCAAAATGATGATGAATAGGCGCCATACGAAACACACGGCGGCCTGTTAATTTAAATGAAGCTACTTGAATAATGACGGACAGCGTTTCCATAACAAAAATGCCCCCCATAATGGCAAAGACGATTTCATGGCGTGTAATAACCGCCACAACGCCTAAGGCGGCACCTAAGGCTAATGCGCCAACATCACCCATAAAAATTTGCGCAGGGTAAGTGTTAAACCATAAAAAGCCTAAGCCCGCACCAACCATTGCCCCGCAAAAAATAACTAGCTCACCCGCCCCTTCTATATAAGGAATATGTAAGTAGGTGGAAAAATCAAAGTGACCTGATAAATAAGCAATAATGCCTAAGGCACCACCCACTAAAACCGAAGGCAAGATAGCCAAACCATCTAAACCATCGGTTAAGTTCACCGCATTACTACTACCTACAATAACGATGTAAACCCAAGGGATATAAAACCAACCAAGGTTAATGGCTACGTTTTTAAAGAACGGAATGATTAACTGTGTTTCTGCTGCACTGTTTGAGTAAAAAAACAAAACAAAAGCTGCAAGTAAGCCCACCGCAGACTGCCAAAAATATTTCCATTTAGCTGGTAAGCCCCGTGAGTTTTTCTCAACCACTTTACGCCAATCATCAACCCAACCAATGGCACCAAAACCAAAAGTCACCAGTAATACCACCCATACATAATGGTTCGTTAAATCGGCCCATAACAAAGTAGCCACTGCAATGCTGATTAAAATTAATGCGCCACCCATTGTTGGGGTACCGCTTTTACTTAAGTGTGATTGTGGGCCATCATCACGGACAGCCTGTCCAATTTGATATTGATTAAGTTTTCTAATCATTGTTGGGCCTACTAATAAAGAAATAGTAAGCGCCGTTAAAATACCTAAAATGCCACGCAAGGTTAAATACTGAAATACTTGCAATAAGCTCATGTGGTGAACGAACTGTTCTGATAGCCATAACAACATTAATGGATCTCCTCTGTGTTAGAAGACATTAATGCCTCTGCTATAATTTCAAAGCCTGCACTATGTGATGCTTTAACCAAAACGATATCGTTATGTGTTAACTGCTCTTGTAACTCAGCAATCAATTCGTTTTTATCTGAAAAAACCTGCGCATTATTTCCAAAAGCTTGAGCCATGACATCTGCATAACGACCCGTGCTGAATAACTGATTCACGCCTTTCTCTAAAGCATAGACCGCTACCTCTTGATGCAGCTGCTCTGCTGTGCAGCCTAACTCAGCCATATCACCTATAACGAGCATTTTATTTACTGCAGCGCTAGAACAAAGTACATCAATAGCCGCCTTCATCGCTTGAGGATTCGCGTTATAAGAGTCATCTATAACAGTGCAACCATTAACACCTTGTTTGATATTAAGCCGGCCTTTTACCGGGGAGAACTCAGCCAAGCCATACATAATTTGCTCAAGTGGAATTGATAAAGCAAAAGCTGTAGCAATAGCCCCTAGTGCATTAGTAATATTATGCGTACCACTGGTTTGTAACTTGATGACCGCTTCACCTGCTAATCCTTGCACGGTAAACTCGGTTTCGTTTAATGAAATACAGTTGATATCTTGAGCAAAAAAATCAGCCTCTGCGTTATGTAACGAAAAAGTATAAACCTGTTTGCCTTGTAAAAAGCTTAGCCAAAGCGATGAATACTCATCATCAATATTAACAATACCCATACCAGCATCTGATAAGCTCTGGTAAATTTCACCTTTGGTTTCAGCTACTGTTTGTACCGAACCAAAACTTGCAAGATGTGCGGCCATCGCGTTTGTAATAATCGCCACATCAGGTTTTACAAAATCAGCTAAATAACGAATGTCGCCTTGTTTAGCGGCACCCATTTCGATAACCGCAAACTGATGACCACTTTCGATAGACAATAATGTCATTGGCGTACCAATTTCATTATTTAAATTACCCTGAGTAAAAAGCACTGGGGCATTTTGTTGCAATATGGCGGCAATCATTTCTTTGGTCGTGGTTTTACCAGCACTACCGGTAATGCCAATCACCTTGCCATTAAATAATTGGCGATTAATAGCACCTAATTGACCTAAAGCAAGTACCGTGTCTGCAACTTTTATTGTTGAAATATCTGCACCTACATCAGCGCTAACTAAAGCACTGATGTTTTTATCTACAGGCAACGATTCAATAAAGGCATGGCCATCAAAACGCTCACCACAAATAGCCACAAATAAATCATCCGCACTTACTAAACGAGAGTCGGTAACCACACGGGAAAAACTATTGTTATCCCCACTTATTTGTCCGTGAAGATCAGGAGCCACATCAGAAAGGTGTAATGCTTTAATCATTAGGCGGCACCTCGCAAATGCAAAGCGGCCTGAGACTCTAGATAATCATTAAAGGGCAATAACTCTCCCATAATCTCTTGCGTTTTTTCATGGCCTTTACCTGCCACCACCACACAATCGCCAGCTGAGGCATTAATAATGGCGCTACGAATAGCTTCTCGACGATTTACTTTTATCGATAGGTTTTCTTCATTCTCTGCTAGATTTATTACGATATCGTTGATGATAGATTGTGGGTCTTCTAGGCGCGGGTTATCACTAGTAACAACCACACGATCAGCATACTGACAGGCAATTGCTCCCATTAAAGGACGCTTGCCTTTATCTCTATTACCACCACAACCAAATACACAAATTAATTGCCCTTGGGTGTGATGACGAGCCGCGACTAATACTTTTTCTAAGGCATCGGGGGTGTGTGCATAATCAACAATAACCGTCACATCATTACCAGCAAGTAATTCCATACGGCCGGCAACCGCTTTTAATTCAGAGGCTTTACTTAAAATAACATCTAAGCTGTAACCCTGTAATGCAACAACTGAAATTGCCTGCAATAAATTCATGACATTAAACTGGCCAAGTAACGGGGTATCTAATTCACCCTCACCCCAAGGCGTAACAATATGACCTCGAATACCCTGCCCATGATATTCCAAATGGCACACGCTAATATCAGCCTCAGCACTTTGCGTACTACAGGTAAATAATTTTACATCCGGTGCTATATTTTTAGCTATTTGCTGCCCTGCCACATCATCAATATTAATAATGGCATTGGTAATATTAGAGCGAGTAAACAGCGACTCTTTTGCTTTTTGATAGCAGGCCATATCTTGGTGGTAATCTAAATGGTCACGGGATAAATTAGTAAATACCACGGTATTAAAAACCAAACCCTCTACGCGTTTTTGTACTAATGCGTGGGAGGAGACTTCCATCGCTACCGACTTAACCCCTTCAGTTTGTAATGAGTGCAGCATTTTATAGGTCGTTAAAATATCAGGTGTTGTCATTCCGGTAGATTGTGTAACCCCGAGTGGCCCCCAACCTAATGTACCAATAACTCCCGAAGGTAAACCACAATGCGCCAATAACTGTGCAATTAACTGAGTTACTGTTGTTTTGCCGTTAGTTCCGGTTACCGCAAAAACAGGTAAGTTTATTGAGGCATTACCATAAAAATTAGTAGCAATTTCCGATAACGTAATGGCTAAATCGTTAATAACAAAAACAGGAACCGAAACCGCACTAAGATTTATCTTGCCATCACTAAGAATAGCAACCGCACCGCGATTTATTGCCTCGTCGGCAAATACTCCACCATGTACAGTGGCCCCTGCCAAAGCAACAAATACAAAGCCCGTCTCAACCGCTTCTGAATTAATAGCAACGCCACTGCAGAGAATTTTTTCAGCGTCTTTGTTGGCGCTTAAAGAAGAATGAAGTTGTGCTACAGAAATACTCATCCTGCGCCTCCTTCTTTCTTCTCAATACCTGCTATTTTTAAACTGCCGGGCTTATCAGGTGCCACATTTAAAATTCGTAATGCCGATTCCATTACC
This sequence comes from uncultured Spongiibacteraceae bacterium, assembly GCA_965369155.1. Lineage (GTDB taxonomy): Bacteria > Pseudomonadota > Gammaproteobacteria > Pseudomonadales > CBDUPS01 > CBDUPS01. The sequence goes on along the minus strand of CBDUPS010000022.1, from coordinate 5,853 downwards.
TTAGAAAAAACCGGTGCCGCCACTAAACCACCGTAATAGCGATTACCCTGTGGCTCATGCACAACAACAACGGTAACAATGCGTGGATTATCAGCAGGGGCAAACCCTGCAAAAATAGCCACATAACGGCTATCGTCGTAGCCTGACTTACCAACTTTATGAGCAGTCCCTGTTTTGCCGGCGGCAGTCCAGGCTGATGTTGCAGCACGAGTTGCTGTACCACCGGGCTCGATAACGGTTTTTAAAATATTCACCATCTGATCGGCACGGTATGGCGTAATAACCTGAACACCCTGCTGTGGCTTCTTTTTATCTTGCTTTAATAAAGTCACTGGTAGCTGACGACCTTTATTAGCAAAAACAGCATAAGCCTGTGCGAGCTGTACTGGTGTTACGGATATGCCATAACCAAAAGCAAAGGTGGCATGCTCAATAGGAGACCAACCATCAGCAACAGGTAAATACCCCGAACGTTCACCGGGAAATTCAATGCCTGTAGCACGGCCTAATCCAAAACCCTGAAACGTCTCAGCCAACAAAGCCTCATCTAAAGATAAGGCTATTTTAGTAACCCCTACTTGGCTTGATTTAGTAATCACTTTGGTAACATCAATTTCGCCGTAATTTACCGGATCAAGTAATGTTTTGCGCCCTACTCTAATATGACCGGGGCTGGTATTTATTTTGCTCTCGGGGGTGTACTGCCCACTATTTAACGCAGCAACTACGGTAATAGGTTTAACGGTAGAGCCTGGCTAAAATAAATCAGTAACCGCTCTATTGCGTCGTTGTGATGCATCTGAACCATTACGGTTATTGGGATTAAATGATGGCTGATTAACCATCGCTAATACTTCACCTGTGTGGCTATCAATCATAACAATCGAACCACTTTTTGCATCCACTCGCTGCATCTCAGCTTTTAGCTCTCGGTAAGCTAAATACTGCAAACGCACATCAATACTTAACTGCAAGTTATTGCCTGCTTCTGCAGGTTTTACTTCTCTTAAGTTTTTAATGGTTTGGCCACGGCGATCTTTAATAACTTTTTTCTCACCACGACTGCCTTCTAACCATTTATCGTAGGTCAGCTCTAAACCTTCTTGTCCGTGATCATCAATATTAGTAAAACCCAACACATGGGCGGTTACTTCACCTTCTGGATAAAAGCGTTGGTATTCAGAACGAGAATAAACCCCAGGCAAGCCAACCGCTAATACTGCCTCTGCATCTGCAGGTGACATTTGCCGCTTAAGCCAAATAAATGATTTACTTTGGTACTTATTAACCTCGGCTAAAAACGCCTCAGCGGATAAACCCAGTTGAGTTGCCACTGCCGTCACATCTTTAGCGGTAACTTCATGCTGAAGAAATTCTTTAGGGTTTAGCCAAATAGAGGCCACCGGAGTACTAACCGCTAAAGGCTCTCCGTTACGGTCAACAATCATGCCTCTGTGGGCGGGAATAATTTCAGAACGAATGGTGCGAATATCACCTTGTCTTTCTAAAAACTCTTGCCCACGGTTCTCAACATTGAGCACTTGCAGCAACACCACACGAATAACCAACGCCGCCACAGCAATAGCAAGCAGCACTAAAACGACATAAAATCGCCAGTTCGCTGCAGGTGTAAGAGCTCTTGCTTTCACGGGGTAACTACCTTCATTTCGTCCCTAGTGGGCACTTTCATTTGTAATTGTTCTTTAGCAATACTTTCAACACGGCCATGAGCGGTTAATGCACTACGCTCTAAAAGCAACTGACCCCACTCAACCTGTAAGTCAGCAGCATCTTGTTTAAATGATTCCAACTGGCCAAATAATTGGCGGCTATTGTGAGAGACATACACAACAGCGATAGAAGACAAAATCACTAACACCCAACAAAGCCCTAACCAGTAATGGGTTTGATTGCTTTTTTCTATGCCAATACTCTCGGTGTTGATCATGCGACTTTCTCCGCCACACGCATAACCGCACTACGAGAGCGTGGATTAGCAGATACTTCTTCAGCACTGGCCTTTATTGCTTTACCAACTTTCTTAAGTGGCACTACCGCCAACTGGCTTGCCTTAATAGGAATACCACGGGGCGGTTGCTTAGCTCGGGCGTTATCGCGAATAAAATGTTTCACTAATCGATCTTCTAAAGAATGAAAACTAATAACCACTAAGCGACCTTCAACTGCCAATAAAGACAACGCACTATTTAAAAATGACTCTAAATCGTCTAACTCTTGATTGACTGCAATACGAATAGCCTGAAACGAGCGTGTGGCTGGGTGCTTAAATTTATCTTTAACAGGAACAGCTTTATCAATAACCTCAGCTAAATCGAGTGTGGTATGTAATTGGTTAATATTCTCTTTGATGGCTGTAGCAATACGCCGGCCAAATTTTTCTTCCCCATATCTTTTTAATACTGTTACCAAAGTTTCAAATTCAACTGCTGCCAACCACTCTTTGGCCGATAAACCGGCATCTGGATTCATACGCATATCTAGCGGGCCTTCACGCAAAAAACTAAAGCCTCGCTCAGCATCGTCTAACTGTGGTGACGAAACACCCAAATCAAGCAACACCCCATCAACCAGCCCACTTTTTTTTAACTCAGAAACCCAACCGGATATATCGGCAAAAGAACCCCGACGAACAAGCACACGAGCATCGCTTTGCGCTAATGCTTCTGCTTGGGCAATCGCTTGTGGGTCTTTATCAATCACCAGCAATGTTCCTTCTGCGTTTAATTGGTTAAGTATTGCTTGGCTGTGTCCCCCACGGCCAAACGTGCCGTCTATATAAAATCCATCCTTTTTAGTAACCAACATATCAACCGCCTCATTTAAAAGAACTGTTGTATGACCGGTCATATTTTTAAACTCCGAGCTGCATCTGGGATACCTGCCACCTCAGCCTGCATCGCCATATAGGCACCTTCATCCCACAACTCAAACTTAAAGTTTTGCCCCAATAAAATAAGTTTCTTATCAAGGCCGGCAAAATCACGTAATAAACTTGGTAATAAAATTCGGCCGCTGCCATCCATCTCAAGCTCGGCGGCATTACCCAAAAAGAAGCGTTGGAAATCCTGAACCCCTTCATCAAAAGTGTTCATATTGGAAACTTCTCTTGCTACACGTTTCCACTCGCGGCCTGAGTAAATAACTAAGCTGCGACGGCTCTCATCTGTTTTGATTTGTGGATTGAGGGTAACCACAACTGATCCATTACTTTCAGCCAACAGCTTCTCGCGGCACTTGGCTGGAAAAGCCATTCTGCCTTTAGCGTCGAGATTAATTGATGACGAACCGAAATACATTTTGGACCACTTTTCCCCACGGGAAGGTTATTATTATTTATAAAAAACCACTTTTCACCACTTTCCACCACTTACCGACACTATAGAAAGCACTCAGTTAAGAGTCAACAGCTAAAAGTGTAAAAATGTGAAGAAATCGAGGGGAAATAACCGATAAAAAACGCGAACTTACGCGAAACTGCCGACAAGTCGCTCAAAGATGGGGGCGGAGTTGAGGAAAAACAATAGGGTGCGTTTTTTACTTAAAGTAAAACATTAAGAAACAATAAATAATGAGATTTTTTGCAGCTTTGCCTTGGTCGGCAATGGGTGGTGGAATCACCAAGAGGGGCTATTTTTACCGCAATTACTACAAAATGCAAATGATGATTTTAGCTGATAAAAAGAGTCTTTATTTAATCAGCGTCATATCTCAATTACCTCCCCATTACACGCGTCCTACTCTTTTATTAGCAAGACAGTTTGACTGAAATCAAACAATACCCCTAAAAAAATAGGCTTACTATTTATTATGATTTAGCTCAATAGTCTTCTTTTTTATATGGTTATTCTGTAGGTGACATACACAACTAACGGATGCATATAATGAAAGTAAAACACCTAATACTATTAGCGAGTTTAGCCATTCCCTGCTTTGCACAGGCCTACGAAAAACATGACACAATTATCAGAGTAGGTGCCGCAACTGTTGCCCCTAACGAATCAACGCCATTAATTAATGTAGCGGGTTTAGCCACATTACCCGGGGTAGGTCTCGATAGTGATACGCAACTAGGCTTTACCTTAACTTATATGCTGAGCGATCGAATTGGCTTAGGTGTTTTGGCTGCCACCCCCTTTAAACACTCTCTCCCAGTTAAAAACAGCTCCCTTAATGCGGGGGAGTTTTCTCACCTGCCACCCACCATTACCATGCAGATCTTTTTAAATGATCCGAGCTCTGCGTTTCAACCGTATATTGGTTTGGGGGTAAACTACACCACCTTCTTTAAAGAAGATTCCAGCCACGAATTTAATCAAGCATTAGATGGAATTGCAGGGCTTCCCGCAGGCACCTTAAATGCCGACCTAGAGTTAGAAGATTCCTATGGGGCGGCCTTAGAGCTGGGTATGGATTACCGGATTAATGATCAGTGGTTAATTAATATGAGTTGGTGGCGTATTGATATAGACACAAAAGCCACCTTTACCACACCGGTGGCCATCGTAGAATTTGATGTTGATGTGGATCCTAATGTGTATATGTTATCGGTCGGTTATCGTTTTTAGTCTCTACTCTACTGACACATAGACAACCCAGAGGATAAACAATGCCAAGGATGGCAGTTCTGCGAAAACACTCTCTGATAGAGAAACATTACTAGAGGTTCTTTTTTGTAAAGCTTTACCTCTCGATAGACTACTTTTTAGAGGGTTTGTTTTGCCTCAATAATTATTTTTTGATGTTCAGGCTTGATTGGCATTACTTTAAATGGGCTAACATTCACGCCCCCAGTATTACCTTGGGGAACCAAGCCCATCGCTGTTGTCATAGCCGCCCCTACAATACGCAAAAGCTGCCCTACTAGCTCGCCCAAGGCTTTTTCTCTAATAGCCCACAGCAGCATCAACACATGAACCTTAACGTGCCAATAGGTCGACTCTTGACCAAGCACATGGGCATTTTCCAAATGGCTGAACTCAACCGCACTCAAGCCTTGGCTTCGGGCTGTTATTGCACGGCTTAATTCTGCCTCTACGTAGGGTTTGATCGCTTTTGCAAAACGACTCATTATTGCCCCTTTCTTACTAGTGTTATTTACCCAACCAGTTAATTTTATACAGATCTCTACGGCGATCTAAATAGTTTCTAACCGAACCTTCATTCTGTAACTTATTCAGCTTATCTAAATCTAAATCAACAATAAGCGTCATCTCAGTATTAGGAGTGGTTTCTGCCATTATGGCGTCATGGGGGAACGAGAAGTCTGAAGGAGAGAAAACCGCAGACTGTGCATATTGAATATCCGCACCATCCACTTTAGGCAAATTACCCACACTACCGGCAATGGCCACATAGCATTCGTTTTCAATCGCACGGGCTTGAGCACAACAACGCACACGTAAATAGCCGTTCTTAGTGTCTGTCCAAAAAGGTACAAATAATATCTGCATACCCTCTTCTGACTGTAAACGGGCAAGTTCAGGGAACTCTACGTCGTAACAAATCAATACCCCTATTTTGCCAAAATCGGTATCAAATACTTTTAATTCGTTACCACCTTGCATTATCCATGCACGTTTTTCGTGGGGAGTAGGATGAATTTTGTATTGTGAATCGAGTGTACCATCACGGCGGCACAGGTAAGACACATTGAGTAACTCATCGTCTTCTAACACCGGTACTGAACCTGCAATCACATTAATGTTGTAAGAAACCGCTAACTTAGAAATCCCCTCAACAATCTCATTGCTGTATTCAGCCAAGGCTTTAATGGCATCGTAAGAGGTTACATGATTATCAATACCCATTAATGGTGCGTTAAAAAACTCTGGG
>CBDUPS010000021.1:0-10025 GCA_965369155.1 uncultured Spongiibacteraceae bacterium | reverse complement strand
TTTGGTTCTCCTGATGGAAAACCTGTCGACTTGCTCTTTGTTATACTGGCTCCAGAAGATGGCGGTACTGAGCACTTACAAGCACTGGCTTTATTGGCTTCTCGTTTTAGCGAGGCTAGTTGGTGCGCTCTACTAAGAGAAGCTGAAGACACACAATCGCTCTATGATGCAGCCATTAGTATGGATACTAACGACATTGAAGCCACCTCATGAAACTGGTTATTATTAGTGGACGCTCAGGCTCAGGAAAAAGCACCGCTTTAAGAGTATTAGAAGATGCCGGTTTTTATTGTATTGATAATCTTCCCGCATCGTTATTGCCTGATTTGGTTTTTAAAAGCCTTGATAGTAACTCACCAGAGCACCAACGATTAGCCGTCTGTATTGATGCTCGTAATGCCACAACAGATATTGCTCGGTTTGCAGAATTATTAGAGCAACTCCCCCATGAGTTACAAAAAAGCATCATCTATCTTGATGCACAACACTCTGCATTAATAAAACGCTTTAGCGAAACTCGCCGTAAACACCCATTAAGTACCCAAGAGCGCGTATTAAAAGAGGCATTAATTGCCGAACGAAAAATACTTGAACCCATATCGCGCATGGCTGATTTAATTATCAACACCAGCGAAATGAATATTTATCAACTCAAGGATGCTATTCGTAAACAAGTGATTAGAGAATCCAACTCGGGGATGAGTTTATTGTTTCAATCCTTTGGATTTAAACGTGGTGTGCCATTAGATTCAGACCTTGTCTTCGATGTGCGCTGTTTACCTAACCCCTACTGGCACCCCAATTTACGAGAATATAACGGCACACAGCCTGAAATCAGCCAGTTTTTAGAAAAAGAGCCTTTAGTAAAACAAATGCTTGATGATATCACCTACCATCTCACTAAATGGCTGCCCGAGTATGAAAAAAATAATCGCGCCTATTTAACGGTTTCTATAGGCTGCACTGGTGGACAGCACCGCTCCGTCTACCTTTGTGAGAAGCTGCAACAGCACTTTAACCACGAAAGTTCACAGGTTGATATACACCATCGAGAGTTGGTTAATACTGAGAAAAAATAATGATTGAAGCAACCGTTACGATTTGTAATAAGCTCGGTTTACATGCCCGCGCTGCGGCAAAACTTGTCAGTGTTGCTGGGCAGTACCGTAGTGAAGTTACCCTAATAAAAGATGGCAAAACCGCTAAAGCAAAAAGTATAATGTCGGTTATGATGCTAGCCGCCAGCAAAGGTAGCGTTATAGAAATCAGTGCTGAAGGGCCAGATGAGCAAGCGGCTATCACAGCCATCATCGATTTAATTAATAACCGATTCGACGAAGCCGAATAATAAATTCTCTATTCTCCGTTGCCCTGATCCAAGCGCTCTAGGATAATACCCACAAATACAGCAACCGAGTGAGGATTATGACGCAACCCAATGACGCCGACCGAATTCAGGAATTGCTAACCGAAGCGTTTGATAACGGTACTTTTCGCCGCGTCGCTCAAATGCTTAACGGCCTCAATAGTGCTGATGCTGCTCACCTTATCGAGTCCTCTCCCCCTAAAGAACGACAAGTTATTTGGAGTTTAATCGACCAAGCCAATGCCGGTGAGGTTCTCCAGTTTTTAAGTGACGATGTTCAGGCTCAATTTTTGAGCAAAATGGATTTTGAAAGTGTTGTCGCTTTAACTGAAGGCTTAAATGTTGATGATGTCGCTGATATTCTTCAACAGTTGCCTGATCGAGTCATACAAGAAGTCTTGCAAGCGATGGACTCACAAGATCGCCACCGGGTAGAAAAAGTATTAACTCATGCTGAGGATACCGCAGGCGGCTTAATGGACACCGATACCATTACGGTCCGTCCAAACAACACATTAGATGTGGTACTGCGCTACTTAAGACGCCATGACGAACTCCCCGATATGACCGATAATCTTATTGTGGTTAATCGTAATGATGAGTATCTTGGGGTTTTGCCTTTAAGAAAGTTATTAGTCAGCGACCCCTCACTCACTGTACGTGAAGTGATGATCACATCCATAGAAGCCATACCGTCTGATATGCCCGATGAACAAGTGGCAATACTTTTCCAACGCCACGATTTAGTATCTGCACCGGTTATTGATAGTAATAATTTACTAGTTGGCCGTATTACTATTGATGATGTGGTTGATGTTATTCGTGAAGATGCCGAGCACTCTTGGTTAGGTATGGCCGGCTTAGACGAAGATGAAGATACCTTTGCTACGGTGAGAAAAACAGCACCCAAACGTATTATTTGGTTAGGCATTAATTTAATCACCGCTTTTATTGCCGCAGGTACCATTAACTTATTTGAAGATACTATCGAAAAAGTGGTGGCTTTAGCTATTCTAATGCCCATTGTCGCTAGTATGGGTGGCGTTGCCGGTAGCCAAACCCTTACCGTGGTAATACGTGGTATTGCCTTAGGGCAGTTAAGCAGTAGCAATACACTGTGGCTGATTAATCGTGAAATTATTAATGCCGCTATTAATGGCATGATATGGGCGCTGGTTGTTGCTATTGCTGCCTCCGCATGGTTTTCTGACCCTAAAATTGGCCTTATCATTGCCGCAGCCATGGTGATTAATCTATTAACTGCGGCTATTGCTGGGGCATTACTCCCCTTATTTTTAAAATCAGTAAAAATTGACCCCGCCCTTGCTGGGAGTGTTATTCTTACTACCGTAACGGATGTTGTCGGTTTTGTATCCTTCTTAGGGCTTGCGACCGTTTTTTATGCATAAGTTTTATTTTTAACGTTGCAAACACTTTTTCTACATTATTTCTTAGTATGGTTAACATGGCACAAAAAAAAATATCCTCTAATCAAAACATTATTGACGATATCTCAGACGAATCGGAAATTCTGCCACCAAGTAAAACGCAATTAAAAAAGCAAATGCTTGAGTTACAAGAGTTAGGTAAAAAAGTAGCTGAATTATCTGATAAGCAACGAGAAAAAATCCCCTTAAATGAGCATTTAATCGAGGCAATAGAAACCTATCGACGCATTAAGAGCAATGAAGGAAAACGGCGACAAATGCAATATATAGGTAAGCTGATGCGCTCTATTGATATCACCCCTATTTCTGATGCTTTGTCTGAAATTGATAATGGCCAACAAAAGATAACCAAAAAATTTCATGAGCTTGAAATGTTACGCGATGCGTTTATCGCCCAAGGTGACGACATGCTACCTGAGTTAGTTGAGCGATTTCCAAACCTTAATCGCCAACATCTTAGACAACTATTACGTGAAGCAAAAAAAGAAATCGCCGCAAATAAAGCCCCAACAAATCAAAGAAAAATATTCAAATACTTCAGAGAACTTTCTCAAATTTGAGGTTATCTATTTTTTACCTGCTTTTTTAACCGTATTGCTCTCGGGAGTACTAGGCTTTGTGCTTTTACCCGGATCAAATAAACGATTAAATACAACCTTAGGGTCATCCCAAGTACCAGTGATATCATAAACTGCACTAGATAACTGGTTCACTTGCTTTTCCATTACCTTACTCACCACAAATACACCAGCAGCAACCGGTAAGCCTCCAGCTAAAGCGGCAATCCAAGGTAAGTTATTATTTATGGGTAGCGTTGCTACAACACTCATATTTAATGTTCGTGTTAGAAGATTTGTCTCCCCTGAAAAACGCAACTCACTTGATGGGCTTAAAACATAAAGAGGCCGCGACATTGATAAATTACCATTTTGAAATAACAATACACCAGTGACCTCATCAAAAGAAAAGCCCTTATCTGTTACATCAGAAAAATCAAATCGTAATCGTCTAAAAACCTCTGATACATTAAAAACGCCAATGGTTTTAAGAAAATTAGCACCTGATGAATTTAAGCTACGAAAACCACCCTTTGCTATATTAAGAGATACCGTTCCATTTAATGTAGACAGCGCAATATCTTGCACCACTCCAGGCCAACTAAGATTAATGGAGAATGCACCACTCTCTGCATCAAGTGGTGCGTCGTAGCCCCATTTATTTAAAAAGCGTTTCAATGACTTCACTTGTATCACGCCATCAAAAGAACTGCTGGCATTTTTGGCATTTTTTGGCCATGTTAAAACCGCACCAGAGCCTTCCACCCCACTAATATCCGCATACAAAGACTTCACCTTAATGCCTTCAACACGTACCGCTGTTGTACTCGGTTTAACCGACATAGACCAATCACCTGCATCAATACCATTCAGCATTAATCGGTTTACATGAACATTAAGTTTCTCAGAGAAGTCAGTATCTACCTCTTTATTTTGCTGTAAGGCAATAAACGGTAGCACTATAGGAGTTGGATTAACTCCTTGGCCATTAGTCGCCTCTACCGCCGGAGTAGGTTGATGAATAAACGGGAGTTGTAACGATAAATACGATAAATCGACAACCGTCGCTAAGTTTTTATCTTTCATTAATAAAACAGAACCTTGAACTGCTGGGCTATTTAAATACACCTGCCAAGCAGCAGAGCTATCTTGCATCGAGATACTCAAATCATCTACCAATAAAGAAAAAGCTTTTGCATGGTTAATTTTTAAATCTTTAATAATAAAATTAGAGGTCGATGATTCATCACTCGTACTTGTTGCTGTAACCGGTTTCGAATAGTAATCACTATAACGATTAATCAACGACATCCAGTCATCAAGTTGCCCGTTACTCAAGGCACCACTTAAGGTAATAGTTTGCGGTGCATTTGCCGTATTATTATTAACTTGTTGCTTGCCTAAAAATATATCACCTTGTGACAACAGGCCATCAGTCCAATTAAGTGCTAATGAAAAAGCATTGTCTTCTTGTAATTTAAAGAAAACACTGCCATCTTTTACAATAGCATTAGCGTTAACATTCCATAGTTCATTTTTACTTTTACCCAACGGCTCAGGTAATTTAATACTAACGCCCTGCATATCAAATGCAGTTTGTAATGTTACGGCATTATCAATCAGAACCTTGCCAGAGAATGCCGTCTTACCTGACATAAATTCAAAAATAGGTTGGTCCAGCCAAGCATTTAATTCATCAATAGATGCCTTCCCAAAAAAACTAACAACTTGAGTTTGCCTGCCATATTTATCCTCTGCGAGAATATCAACATCAAGCTTATGACCAAACATTTCTCCCTGTATATTTTCTCCACTTAAACCCTTTTTAGTGCTATAGCTAATAGCGCCATTAATATCATCAATAACTAAATCATTAACCGGTAAGGTTAACTGTGTATTTTTTACCTCTGCTGCAACATACACTTCGGGGGCTATTTTTTTAGTAAACGGTATGTAGAGAGAAAACCCCGCTGTTGCTTTGCCTTTAGCGTACCAATTATTAAATGCATTATTAGTCATGTCCGCAATTGGGCTCTCTTGCAACAATCTAATAACATCTAAAGATAAAAAATCTCCTGACCCAAAACCTGTTAATTCAATAATGTCATTATTTTTAGCCACCTCAATAACGCTATTTTTTATTTTACTTTTATAAACGGTTCCCTCTGTAGCTTTTACTTTTACGGTGGTGTCATTGATTACCAATTTCCCCGACACACCTGACACCTCAGGCCAGGGCGGCTGGTAGTCTAAGCCTGCTTTGGTCACATCAGCAAAAAACTGAAAAGTTTGATAACCCGCATGATCAGGCTCAATAGAGCCTCTATAAATAAAGCCGCCCTTTTTAACCTTGCCATTTTTAACACTAGTTTTTACCCAATCATATAGTCCCTCATCAATAATAACGGGGATATATCGCATACGATATTTTGCATCTATGTTATTAAAACCTATAGCTAAATACATCGTAGGTTCATAACTATCATGGGTAATGGGCAAATCAAGTGCCAACTGACCTTGTGCCGAACCAAAGTCACCACTGGCTTGAATTAAGTCACTAAAAACTGAAACTCGAGTATCGGTTATTTTCCAATGAACCCGTGTTTTTGCTTTTTGAAAAAACAATGGTTCTTTATACAATGATGGGAAGTCTAACGATATATTACGCGTATCTAGTTCAATAAAACCTGTTTGTTTTTTTGCCTCAACATAACCATTAACCCCTGTGACTCCCGGTGCTCCTTTCCATGGTTTCACAGAGGCATTTTCTAAATTTGCCCTAACGACTACAGGCTCATCTTTATTAAAAAAATCGATATCAATATGTAAGTCTTTTAAATGCCCTTGTGGTGCAAGATCCGCAGCAATACTTTTTAATTTGTCTGGCAACGGGTACTCGGCCGAAAGTTGTGTCAGGTAATCAATCGAGAATGAGGGAAAATAGATAGAGGCTTTATTAGGAGAAAACAAATCGTCCATTTGTATATAAAACTGGTTAAATGCTTGTTCGGCACCATACCAATTAAAGTTCGCTTTTTTTATCCATAACTTTGGATCGCCACCATTAAGTAAGCTAAAGTAAAAACGACTTTTAATATTCGTTATGTTTTTTAACTTATCGTCCCCTACCGTGGGCAACTCTAATGTTGGAATATGTAAATTGCCTTGTGCTTTAAAGTAATAATTTTTTCGCCAGTCAATCCAAAACTCACCTTCTGGAGAATCGGGCAATGACAGAAAACCTAACTGATTAGTAATAGGCTCAAAAACTGATAGCTCTCCTCCATTTACTTTTAACCATCCAGACGCTCTATTGGCCGATGTATGTAATACACTATTAAGCTCTAACTTTCCTTGTATTTTACCGCTGTTAGCAAAATCAGCCTCTATAGTAACAAACTGAGAGTCTATTTTTTTTTGTATCACCATCGATATATTATTTATTTCTGTATAAGTGCCATCTTTAAATAATAGCTTTACCGATGCATTATCAATAGAAGCCGAAGAAAAGCCTTCTATTATTTTTATAAATTCTTCGGGGACAAATGAAAACTTGCTAGACTTTTTATCACCTGCCAACAAATCATCACTATTATTTATTTCAATATAGGCATTATTAAAATGTAGATTTTTAAAAACTATTTTTTGTTGTAGCAAGCTTCTAAAAATATCAACTTCTACCTCTAAACGTCCTGTTTTAAATGAACCGAAATCTCTGGCAAAGGATACCTCTTTAAAACTAATAATGGGCGTAAGTCCTGACCAACTGCCTGATAAGCCCTTTATATTAATAGGCTCTTTTGAATACTCTTGTATTTTTCCTATTAAGTATTGTTGGTTTTGTTCTACTCGCGGAATATAGTAACGACCCAAGCTTGAGTAAATTCCTAAAAAAACCACACCAAGTATGCAAATAATATAAGCCATCCGTAATAGAACACGTGTGGTTTTTTTTAATTTTCGTGTAATACCTGTTTTCAACTTTATTTTCAAAATAATTTACCTTGGAACAACATCAAACTGTTCTTGGTTAAAAGAAGGCTCTATTTCAATGGTAATAGGTTTGCCAATACATTGTTCTAAATCAGCAAGCCCACTCGCCTCTTCATTTAATAAACATTCAACCACCACAGGAGAGGCAAAAACACGATAGCCTTGATTATCATATTTGCGAGCATTTCTTAATAATTCTCTAAAAATTTCATAACATACCGTTTCAACAGTTTTTATCTGACCTCGACCCTCACAGGTGGCACAAGGCTCACACAATATATGCCCTAAACTTTCGGTGGTACGCTTACGTGTCATCTCAACTAAACCTAATTGTGACAAACCCGTAACCGTTGTTTTTGCTGAGTCTTTTTCTAACGCCTTTTCTAATGCTTTTAATACTTGCTCTTTATGCTCTGCATTTTTCATATCAATAAAATCGATAATTATAATGCCACCTAAATTGCGTATTCTTAACTGTCGCGCTAAGGCCGTTGTTGCTTCTAAATTTGTTTTAAGTAATGTTTCTTGTTGGCTTTTCTTACCAACAAATTTACCTGTATTGATATCAATCGTCGTCATCGCTTCCGTTTGATCAATAACTAAATACCCTCCAGACTTTAATGGCACTTGTCTATGCAATGAACGCTGTATTTCATCTTCAACATTATAAAGATCAAATAAGGGTGTTTCTCCATTATAGTATTCGAGTTTTTTAGTGATCTTTGGTTCAAAGGTACTAGCAAAGACACTCATTTGCTGCATAACGTCTTTAGAGTCTACCCGCACTCTATCAATATTGACTTTAACTAAATCGCGAATAGTACGCATATAAAGAGACATATCTTTATAGACAACAGCAGGGGCTATTTGGTTCTTGTGTTGCTGCTGTAATTCATTCCATAACTGTACTAAAAACTGTATATCACTTAAGTACTCATCCCGAGAAAAACCTTCCCCTGATGTTCTAACAATAAAACCACCGGGTAAATTAAGCGTATTTTTTAATTCGGTAACTATTGTTTTAACACGCTGCTTTTCATCTTCATTGTCGATTCGCTTAGAAACACCAACATGCTCTACTTGTGGTAGGTAAACTAAATAACGGGATGATAGTGTAAGTTGCGTGGTAAGGCGGGCTCCTTTATTACCTAAAGGGTCTTTCATCACTTGCACTAAAAGACTTTGCCCTTCATAGAGTAAATCACTAATAACCGCTTCGTCACTCTGTTCAGTCTCTTGCAGAATATCCGCAATATGCAGAAAACCTGACTTCTCTAAACCTATTTCAATAAAGGCCGATTGCATTCCAGGAAGAACCCGCTGCACTTTGCCTTTATAAATATTTCCCACCAAACCCTTATTGCGTTCTCGCTCTATATGAACTTCTTGCAAAAGCCCATCTTCTACTAAAGCGACACGGGTTTCTGTTGGTGTGACATTAACTAAAATCTCATCGCTCATGGGAGTCTCCTGTATAACCATAGCCTATTCTTAAAACACTTTAATAAAAAGTATTTCTTACTTTTACAGGAAAACACATTAAGACAAATGGCCAAATAACCGCTGTTGTTAAAGCGGGGAGAATCATGCGTATATCATAGGAGTCACCGTGCCATAAACTTTCTACCCATAAGCATAAGGCTTGGTATAACAATGTTATAAAAAACACCACAACCATTTGCTGCAATATCGAATACATACGAACGCGGCGATAAAAAATAAACATCATATAGGCAACAACCGACAAGGCTAGTGCATGCTGCCCTAGTACAGCGCCCTGTAAGCTATCTAATAAAATACCAACAAACCACGCACTTACCATACCAACTTTCTCGGGTACGAGCATCATCCAAAAAACAAAAAACAAAACAATCCACTGAGGTCTATACCACAGTAATTCTGGGGGCAGTGGGTAAACCGTTAAAATAATGGCCAAAAAAAATGACAGCATTAAAAAGCGGGAAGGTAAACGCTGGCGACGCTGCATTATTCCTCCTCTAATACAGGCGACGTTTCTGTATCATCAATAACATCATCCACCTCTACATCATCAGTATCGTTATACTTTATAGCCTCTGTCTTTACTGCATTAATTTCACTGCTATTAATTTCTTCTACCGATAAATCAACATCCCCAGTAAATGCAGAGGTTTTTTCTTTACCTAAAAAAACTAATAAAACATTACGCCGTTGATTGAGTAGCGCTGTAGGCTTTGCTTTAACGATTAAAAAGGCATGACCGGGATCTTCATTAACCGAGGTAACCGTAGCCACAGGATAGCCCGATGGAAAGACACCGCCTAACCCTGAGCTGACTAATAAATCACCTTGTTTAATGTCGGTGGTAACCGGTATATGTGGGATATCTAATTCTGTTATTAATCCCGTACCCTCTGCTACGGCGCGCACACCATTACGATTTACCTGCACAGGAACTGCATGACTTGCGTCAGTGATTAAAACCACTCGTGCACTGGTAAAGCCTACCTCTACTACCTGTCCCATTAAACCGCTGGAATCAATTAAAGGTTGGCCTGTCACTACATCATCGGTTGAGCCTTTATTAACCACAACACTATGCAGTAAAGGGTCCGAAGATACTCCTATCACCTCTGCAGTGAGCACCCTATCTGAAATAATCGCTGATGAGTTTAATAACGA
>CBDUPS010000020.1:0-10114 GCA_965369155.1 uncultured Spongiibacteraceae bacterium | reverse complement strand
CGATGACATAAGACCTGCAGTTGCGGGGGCAACAAGACAAAAACTTCCATTACAAAGAGATACCAATGAAGAAAGTTGAATTATTTACCGATGGCGCCTGTAGAGGAAATCCAGGTCCTGGAGGTTGGGGTGCATTACTACGCTATAACGGAACAGAACGAGAGTTAAAAGGTGCTGCGGCAGAGTCAACCAATAATCGTATGGAGATGACAGCGGCTATTGAAGGCTTAAGAGCATTAAAAGAGCCCTGTGATGTAACGCTGACTACCGACTCGGAGTATTTGCGTAAGGGCATTACAGAGTGGATTGAGAATTGGAAAAAAAGAGGCTGGAAAACAGCTGCTAAAAAGCCTGTAAAAAACCAAGACTTATGGCAGGCTCTTGATAGTGAAGCACAGCGCCACCAAATTAATTGGTGTTGGGTTAAAGGCCATTCAGGTCACCCCGAAAATGAATGCGCTGATCAATTAGCCAACCAAGCTATTGATGAAATGATGAATACCTATTAATGGTAAATAGAAAAATCAAAATTGATAACGAGTACAGTTAAATGGCACGACAGATAGTTTTTGATACAGAAACCACCGGCTTAGAAATTTCTAAAGAAAATAGAATCGTAGAATTAGGCTGTGTAGAGATGATTGACAGAAAAGCCACCGGTAGCACCTTTCATCAATACGTTAACCCAGAAAGAGAAAGTGAATCCAAAGCATTAGAAGTGCATGGGCTGACCCAAGAGTTTCTTTCCAATCATCCGGTTTTTGCTAAGGTTGTCGATGACTTTATGCAGTATGTATCAGGGGCCGAGCTTGTGATACATAATGCTTCTTTTGACGTGGGCTTTATAAATTACGAGTTATCGCTGTTAAAAAACAATCCTTACGGTCGTCTTGAAGATCATTGCCGTATTATTGATACCATGTTGATCGCCAGAGAGACTTTCCCCGGGCAACGAAACACATTGGATGCTTTATGTAAGCGTTTTGGCATTGATAATAGTCACCGTACACTACATGGCGCACTTTTAGATTCTGAAATATTACTAGATGTCTATTTGTATTTAACCGGCGGGCAAACCGCGTTAGAGTTGTCCTCACATAACAGTTCTAAAAATCATTCAGACACCATTCAGCGCTTGTCATCCACACGAAAGCCGCTGCCGATAATAAAAGCATCAAGCCTCGAAGAGGCGGCTCATCAACAGTTGCTTAGTGAGATAGAGAAAAAGTCAGGTAACAGTTTATGGCAGGCTCTTAATTTGTAATTTTTTAAGAGCACCTGCGATAACCGAATAACTACTTTAAAAGGTAAGTGACCGATAGCAGCCCCACAGTGCTTAAAACAACGGTGTATGGAAACGCCATATACACCATTCGACCATAAGATAATCTGATAAGTGGCGCTAATGCTGAGGTTAATAAAAACAAGAATGCCGCCTGACCATTGGGTGTAGCAACACTAGGAAGGTTGGTGCCGGTATTAATAGCGATAGCTAACAGATCAAAATGTGCTTGAGTAATAGAGCCATTATCAAATGCGGTTTTTACTTCGTTAATATAAACCGTAGCCACAAAGACATTATCACTAATCATTGATAGCACACCGTTTGCGATAAAAAACATCGCAGGTTGTGCGTCAACATCCATGGCTAAAACATGGTCAATAATAGGGGTAAACAAATGTTGATCATGAATCATGGCAACAATACCAAAAAATACCACCAGTAAGGCGGTAAAAGGTAAGGCTTCTTGAAAAGCGTGGCCTATTTGATGTTCATCAGTAATACCGTTTAATGCGGTTAATAACACAATAACCATTAAACCAACTAAACCTACAGCGGCTATGTGTGTTGCTAACGAAATCACTAATAAAACCGCAACAATAGCTTGTATTGAGAGGGCGATTTTATCACTTAAGGTACGTTTAGCTGTTTCTTGTTTAGAAAAGTCCTCTAAAACTAATCGCACATTAGCCGGTAGTTTTGATCCATAACCAAACCAACCAAAATACTCTAATGCAATACAAGTTAATAAGCCGCTCACCAAAACGGGCATCGTCACCGGTGCCATTCTTATAAAAAACTCAACAAAATCCCAGTGCATTTTTTCTGCGATAAGTAAGTTTTGTGGCTCACCTACTAAAGTACAAACACCCCCTAAAGCGGTACCCACGGCACCATGCATTAGTAAGGAACGTAAAAAGGCTCTAAAGCCTTCTAAGTCTGAGCGATGTAACTCAATAACGGCATCATCATTATTTTGGTTGTAATCTTTTTTGGAAGAGTCTCCAGAGGCGACTTTATGATAGACCGCATAAAAACCAATACCGACACTAATTAATACAGCGGTTACCGTTAAGGCATCTAAAAAGGCACTTAAAAAAGCAGCAAAAATAGAAAACAAAAATGATAAGGCTATTTTTGAACGAACTTTTATCATTATTTGCGTAAAGGAAAATAACAATAAGTCTTTCATAAAATAGATGCCAGCAACCATAAACATCAACAAAAGAATCACATCAAAATTGCTTTTGGCTTCAAGAAAGATCGCATCTGTACTGGTTAAGCCGAGTATAACGGCTTGAATGGTTAACAAACCTCCAGGTTGTAAGGGGTAACACTTTAACGCTAACGCTAGTGTAAAAATAAACTCTAGAATAAAGCACCAACCCGCGAGCATAGGGTCAATAGCAACTAAGAAGGGGTTGATCAAAAGAAAGGCTAAAATAGTAAATTTGTACCAGTTGGGAGAATTCCCCAGAAAATTATTAAAAAACGTAGAGGGGAGCGCCTTATTCATAGGAAATTTCCAATATACAGTCTATTTTATCCCCCGATTATCCTTCAAAATTAGCTAAAACGGTAGGGTAGGATAAGTATTTCTTTTTATGTCTAGGTCTGTGAATTGTTATATTGTTTTCCTCTCTGATGTAGGGTAGTCTTTGCTACGCGGAGTTTTGTGTAAAACAGCATATAATACAAACACTTAACTGACAGAAAATCATCCGTAGGATGTGGCTTTTTTCCCCTAAGCCACTGATAATAAAAATAAAAAAGGTAGCTCCTAGTGTTTATTGAAAGGAAATTGAATATATCGTCCCTTGCAATTATTCAAAGTATTATAGAAGAAGTAGTTAACCTAGCCTCTGAATACATTGAGGAATTTGCAACAGAAGAAGCTGATGTTGAAACACTTCAACAAGCGGGAGATTTGTTGTATCAAGTTGAAGGCGCCTGCAAAATGGTCGACCTACAAGCTGCGATTTTATTATGCCAAGAGACTCGCGACATTCTAAAAATGATTGAAGAGAGTCCAGAGAAAGGTAGCGATCAAGTGCTTTCTGCTGTAGGGCAGGCTTTAGTCGCCTTACCTCTTTATCTAGAGCACACCATTAACCGACAGTCTGAATTACCTGCATTATTACTGCCTTATATTAATGAGGTGAAAGCAGCTCGTCGGCAGCCACTGGTTGATGAGAAAACCTTCTTTGCCGAGAGTGCTGCGTTTACAGGAGAAATGCCTAAAAGTGAGCCAGCTGATGTTTCTGCCGAAGACTTACACTCTACAGCCCGTCGTATGCGCCATATGTATCAAGTGGGTTTATTAGGTGTTATTAGAGGTGAAAATATTCGTTTAAAACTTCGACTAATGCATAGAGCTTTAGGGCGCACTAAAAAAATCGTTTTAGGCAGTAACATAGAAGAAGTGTTTTGGTTGGCAGAAGCCGTGTTAGAGGCAATGGCAACGGAAGAGCTTTGTTTAACGGTGAGTAGAAAAAGGCTTTTTCCTCAAATAGACCGTTATATGAAGGGTTTAATTTATGAGCCCGAAACGGCTTTACAGCAGCAAATTAGCCCTGAGTTAAAAGAAAACTTTTTGTTTTTAATTGCCTCAGCTTACAGCAAAGGTATCACTAACCGGGAAGTGCGCGAGGCTTATAACTTTACCCGCCCTGCAGTAAGTGATGGCCAGTTAGGGCATGAACGTAAAGTGATGCTACGTCCTAATGAAGATACGGTGACATCCGTTGTTACGGCATTAAAAGAAGAGCTAAATAAATCGAAGCATATTCTTGAAGCCTCCTCGGAAGAAGGCACCATTGCACAAAAAGACTTACAGAGCTTGTTGCTTTCATTAAATAAAACCGCGCACACGTTAAAGCTGCTAGAGATGAATAATGCTAGCAACTTATTAAAAGCACAGGTTGAGCTTTTCTCTAATTGGAATACGCAACAACCATCAGCTAATACATTGCGTACACAAATGCTTGAGGCTGCTGATGTATTACTTTATATCGATAGTGCGGTTTCTGGTTTAAATAAAATCCGCTTAACTGGCTCAAAAGATGTAATTGATTCTGCTAACCGTGATGCGGTAGTGGCAGATTCGCATCTGCATCAAGCAAGGCAAATAGTATTAGAAGAAATACAGTCAAATATTTCGTTATCAAAAAGAGCTATTGAGTCTTATGTAACGTCTAATTTTGAAGAGGCACATATTGCTAATTTATCCGAAACATTAAACTCGGTACGAGGCGCATTACTTATGTTAGGTATGCCTCGCCCAAGTGTTATTTTGGTTAACTGTGTTAAGTTTATTCAGGCAACGGTTAATGATGAAATTGATCCAAACCAAATTAACCAAATGCTAGAAACACTCGCTGATGCGCTGATTTCCTTAGAGCATTATTTTATCGAAATGGCATCAACCCGCATGCAAGATGAGACAGTTCTTGAAATCGCAGAAGAAAGTTTGGCGGCCATTGGCTATCCAGTAGACGCTGCGTAACTAAGCATAGGTAAATTATGATATACCAAGGAATTTCTATAGTACTTATATTATTGGCTATTGTTGTTTTATTAATAGCCCTTAAAATATTACTTAGAAGGGGTTGGATAAAAGGCTTTTTAATTGGTGTTTTTGGCTTGCTATTTGTTAGCATAACTTGCGTTGTTTCTTTGTTATCCATTAAAACCCTTGATTACACGGCAAGTGAGAAAAACAAAAGCGTGGCCCAGTTAAGCTTTGTAAAAACGGGGGTAAAGGAATATACCGTCACCATAAATTCTCCCTCGTTAAAACAAGAAAAAAGTTTTAATCTAAAAGGGGATACATGGAGCTTAAACACAAAAATTCTTAGAATACCTGCCACAAAGGTTGAGCCTGCATACACACTTGGTAATATTTCCTCGCATTTTTATCAGTTTGAGCGCTCAGCAGAAGGTAATGATTATCGTATTAACTTTAAAAAATCGAGCTTTAATTTGTGGGAGTTTCTTGATGAAAACCAGTGGTTTTCTTATCCCTTTGAGGCGAGAGAAGCATCGGTTAACTACATTCCCATGGCCGATGCGGCACTATATAAAGTTTATTTAAGTCGCACAGACTTAACGGTACGGCCTGCTAACGACGTAGCAAAAGCACAGCTAGCAGAGTAAACGTTATTTGTAACCACCTTAGATAACCGCGACTTACGCGGTTTCTTTTTTTTCTGGAGATAGTATGGCGGAGTTCTTTTTTAACTATGGTCTTTTTTTCTTAAAGGCGCTAACGGTATTAGTGGTTTTTGCTGGGGTTGTGATTATTGTCGTCGCCGCATCGGCATCACAAAAAAATCACGATTCAGATGGATTATGCACAGGCCAGGGTCAAGGCAAAATAGAAATAAATGATTTAAACATTCGTTTAGATTCAATGAAGCATAAATTAGAGCAGGCCGTTTTAGCGAAAGCCCAGTTAAAACAATGTGAGAAAGACAAAAAAAAGCAGCAAAAAAAACAAGATAAAGCAGATAAAAAAGCACCAGAGAAAAATAAAAAAAGAGTCTTTGTGATTGATTTTGATGGTGATATAAAAGCTAGCGCGGTTGATCAATTAAGAGAAGAAGTAACCGCAATTTTAACCATTGCGACCCCCAACGATGAAGTGGTATGTCGATTAGAAAGCCCAGGTGGAATGGTGCATGGTTATGGATTAGCAGCATCACAACTTTGTCGGTTTAGAGAGGCTGAAATCCCATTAACCGTATGTATTGATAAAGTAGCGGCAAGTGGTGGCTATATGATGGCTGTTGCCGCGACTAAAATTTTAGCTGCACCCTTTGCTATTGTGGGTTCGGTGGGTGTTGTTGCTCAAATACCTAATATTCATCGGTTATTAAAAAAACATAGTATTGATGTTGAATTACATACCGCCGGTGAGTACAAGAGAACCTTAACCATGTTAGGTGAGAATACCGAGGAAGGCCGTAAAAAGTTTTTAGAAGACTTACAAGAAACCCATGAGTTATTTAAAGACCATATCGCCATATTAAGACCCTCGCTTAATGTTGATAGTATTGCTACTGGAGAGGTTTGGTATGGTAGCAAAGCGGTTGATGTAGGGCTTATTGATGGTATCACCACCAGTGATACCTATTTAAGTAAAAAAGCGCAAGGTGAGAGCATCTATGAAGTACGCTACAGTGAGAGAAAAGCACTAGGTGAACGTTTAGGTATTGGTGCAGCCGCATTATGCCAACGGTTAATCACCGCTTTTGTTGAGAAGGGTTCGGAGCGACAATTACCATAACGTATCGTTTTTTTGGTTTCGGTATAATAATAGAATGTTATTAATTGATTACACACAGCTATCAAAAGAAGCATTACAAGGCTTAATGGATGCCTTTATTTTGCGTGAAGGTACAGATTATGGCTTTGAGGAAATTAGCCATGCCGATAAAGTGAATAATCTTTATAAGCAAATTGTCGCTAAAAAAGTAGTGATTACTTTTGATGAAGATACCCATGAAACCAATCTTTTAACTCAGCAGCAATTTAAAAAAATACAGGCAGATATGCTTAACGATGGTAACGCCAATGAGTGATACGATTGTACATAAAATGGATGCCTGTGGTTTGTTTTGTCCAGAACCGGTGATGATGCTCCATCAAAAAATCAAACAAATCGATATGGGCGAATGTTTAGAAGTGTCGGCAACCGACCCATCGACCGAGAGAGATATTCCAAAGTTTTGTTTGTTTTTAGAGCATGAGTTACTAAACCAGTGGCAAGCAGACGGTAAGTATTTTTTTTTAATTCAAAAGCAGTCTTAATTAACGCGAATGAACCCTACGGCACTTACTAAAACACTCCCTGTAAACGATAGCGATAGCACTTCTACAGAGAATACTGTTTCCCTTACATCTCTTATTACTTGTTTTAACGATACCTTTTTTACCACCTACAATACTCGTCTTGTTGCAGGGGATAGTGAGCCTTATTACTTACCCGCTTATAAGGGCGAGGTGCTAGAGCAAAAGCCGTATCATCAAATTATCTTTGCTCACTTTTTTATAGCCAGTGCATTACATGAGGTGGCGCATTGGTGCGTAGCCGGGGATAAACGCAGACAGTTACCTGATTACGGGTATTGGTATTGTCCCGATGGTAGAAGTGCCGCAGAACAAAAAAAGTTTGAGCAAGTAGAGGTTAAACCACAGGCGATTGAGTGGGTGTTTTCTAAGGCGCTACAAAAACCCTTTAGAATCAGCAAAGATAATATCGATAATTCTGAAGGCTTAATTAAAGATACCGAGTTTGAGATTGCGGTTTTACAGCAAGTTTATTTTTACTGTGAACATGGGTTGCCTTCCCGGGCTGAACAATTTAGAAGCGCACTGGTAAACCTCTTGGGTACAACAACAGATACATCGCTGATCAAGGCATCTTACACGCTAGCGGAAATTGTGTGAGCTCTCGTCTTTGGTTAATTGATGGCACCGCCTATGTACTAAAGTATGCTTTTTCCATACCCGACTCTTGGCATAATAGTAAAGGTGAGGGTAATGGCGCGTTATATGGCTGGAGTCGTGTTTTAATTAAGCCCACTCATATTGCCGTGGCTTTTGATGAATCATTAGGTACGGGTTTTCGGCATCGTTTGTATGCCGATTATAAAAGTAATCGAGTTATGGCAGAGGGCGATTTATACCGTCAATTACAAGAGGCTAAAACCATTGCGACGCTTTTAGGTTTGTCAGTTTTTGCCAGCAATGAATACGAAGCCGATGATTTACTCGCCTCATTAGCAGCAGTTGCCCGTAAGCAAGCAGTGCCTGTTACCGTAGTAAGCCGTGATAAAGATTTGGGTCAGTTGTTATTCTCCTCTGATGACTACCTATGGGATTGGAGCGCCTCTGCACCAAAAGCCAAGGCAATGAACCCTGCGCGTTTTAAACAGCGCTACCAAATTGAACCAGCACGGTTTAATGATTACTTAGCATTAGCAGGAGATAGCGTTGACTGCATTCCCGGTGTGGTTGGTGTTGGGGATAAAACAGCAATTGCTTTATTAAATAAATTTAGTGACTTAGAAGATATTTATAATAATTTAGATAAAGTACTGTCTGTTGACCTCCGTGGAGCAAAACGTATCCACGCACAGCTACAAACCCATCAACAACACGCATTTTTAAGTAGGCAACTAGCTACATTAGTTACCGACATAGCACTGGTTAGTGGGATAGCTGAGTTAAAACCCGCCAGTACAAACCCAAATGCGATAACAGAGTATTTTACCGAAGCAGGTTTTAGTGCCGTTATTAATGAGGCCATTGAGGTATCATCAAACAGTACCGATTACATAAATAACAAGGGCGAGCTTTAATGGGCTTATCAATTTTAGCGGATGAAAACATTCCATTTTTGCATGAGTATTTCTCCCAGTGGGGGGCGATTACCACCAAGGCAGGTAGAAGCATTACCTCAGCGGATTTACAAAAAACCGATATTTTATTAGTACGTTCTGTTACGCAAGTAAACCAACAACTATTGCAAAACACTTCAGTAAAAGCGGTAGCAACAGCCACTATTGGTTTTGATCACATTGATAGAGACTGGCTTGAGAGACAAAATATTTTTTTCTGCCGTGCTCCAGGCTGTAATGCATTAGGGGTAGTTGATTATGTAACCGCTGCCTTGGCACATTTATCCTTAAGCCAGCACTACCGGTTAGATAAAATAACGGTGGGTATTGTAGGTTTAGGTAATGTGGGGAGTAGGCTGTATAAACGCCTTAGTAATATGGGCATTAAGTGTGTGGGTTACGACCCCTTTGTAAACAGTAGCGATTACCAGCAAGTGAGTTTTAATGAGCTATTAGCCTGTGATGTTATCTCGCTGCACGTACCGTTAACCACAGAGGGTGCACAGCCAACTAAACATTTATTTAATGAGCTAACTCTTAGCAAACTAAAGCCTAATGCCTGCCTTATTAACACCAGTCGAGGCGCGGTAATAGACAACCAAGCCTTAAGCGAGAGACTACAAAAAAACACATTGCTTGCGGTGTTAGATGTATGGGAAAACGAACCCGACATTAATTTAACACTATTAAAACAGGTATTTTTAGCCACACCACATATTGCCGGTTACAGTTTAGAGGGGAAATGGCGTGGTACTAAAATGGTGGCACAGCAATTAGCGGCACAATTTAATTTACCCTTTGCCGAGGATATAAAACTACCCAGTGTGGTTTGGCCAAAAGCAATAAACACCAATGATTTACTACAAAGCATTATGAGTTTTTATCCCATAGATAAAGAGTCTACAGATAGTAAAAACACATTATTACAGGCTAACAATAGTGCAGAGGCCTTTGATGCCTTACGCAAAAACTATCCACCCCGTAGAGAAATGCCTGAGTCTTTTAATGGCGATAATCTACTACAGCATTTACAGTTAACCGATACTTAAACGTAATATAAAAAATGACCTCAGCACATTTCACCATTGGATTTTTAGTAAACCCCATTGCCGGGGCAGGGGGAACCCTTGCCTTAAAGGGCAGTGATGATTTAGTAAATACAACCGTAACAAGTGACCACTCCAGCAAACGAGCGCAACGTGTTTTACAAGCTTTAGCGCAAAACCCAAAAATAAAATGGCTTACCTGGGGTAAACAAATGGGTGAGGATTTATTAAAAAGTAACGGTATACCCCATCAATGCTTAGGCACTTATAACGCTATAAGCCAGCCACAAGACACCAAAAACGCGGTGGCCCATTTGGTAAACGCGGGTATCGATTTATTAATTTTTACCAGGTCCTGGTAGACTATCCTTCCGGCCCCTATA
>CBDUPS010000019.1:0-10143 GCA_965369155.1 uncultured Spongiibacteraceae bacterium | reverse complement strand
TATTAGGTTTTTTTGGGAATAAAAAAGGCAGCGTAATAAACATTAGCTGCCTTAGTGGAGACTTTATTTAATGCTAGCGGTTAACGGGTTCCGTAAACCACCATGGTTTTACCTTTAACATCAACTAAGCCTTGCTCTTCCAAATCTTTTAATACGCGACCTACCATCTCACGGGAGCAGCCCACAATACGGCCAATTTCTTGGCGGGTTATTTTTATCTGCATGCCATCAGGGTGGGTGAGAGCTTCGGGTTGATGAGCTAAATCAAGCAATGCACGGGCAACGCGGCCGGTAACATCTAAAAAGGCCAAGTCACCGACTTTACGGGTGGTTTTACGCAAGCGGCGAGTCATCTGCTTGCCCACGTAGTAAAGCAATGTTGGGTCTTTAGCCGCCATTTCGTGAAACTTTTGGTAACTTAATTCAGCCACTTCACACTCGGCACGGGCACGAACCCACGCACTACGTGAATCATCATCGTTATCAAAAATACCCATCTCACCAAAGAAATCACCTTCATTAAGGTAGGCGACAATCATTTCTTTACCATCATCATCCTCAATTAATACAGTAACTGAGCCGCTGAGAATGTAGTACAAAGAATCTCCAGGGTCTCCAGCATAGATAATAGTGCTTTTAGGGGGATAGCGACGACGGTGGCTGTTGTCGAGAATCTCATCTAAGTTGTTTATATGTTTTAAAATCAAAGGATTTACTCTTTTTTATTATTATGAACGAAGTGGTCATACTAAGACCTTAACTTACTCATTATAGACTATCTGTTTGTATAAGAAAGACCCACGGCAGATGTGCTATTATTTGCCGATTTATTTAGCTTTATTGGCTAGTAAACTCAACCAATCGAAGGTGTGCGATGAAAACAACAATTAAATGGGTAGGTGGTGCCAGCTTTTTAGGGGAAACGGCCAGTGGCCATGCCGTGGTTATGGATGGGCCTGAAGATCAAGGTGGCCGTAATATCGGTCCTCGTCCAATGGAAATGCTGTTATTAGGTTTAGGCGGTTGTTCATCTTTTGATGTGATGAGTATTTTGAAGAAATCACGGCAAAATGTGGCTAATTGTATTTGTGAGGTAACCGCCGAAAGAGCTAAAGCGGTTCCTGCGGTTTTTACCAAAATACACCTTAATTTTCAGGTTAGTGGCCGCAACTTAAAAGAAACCCAAGTAGAGCGGGCAGTAAAGCTATCAGCAGAAAAATACTGCTCAGCCTCCATTATGATGGAAGCGGCTGGGGTTGAAGTAACCCATAGTTACGATTTAATTGAGCTAGGTGAATAAAATGGTAAACCGACCAGAAGGCATGGGTGGGTTACGCCATGTGGCCTTATTTGTAAAAGCCTTTGATGAAACCATTCAGTTTTACACCCATTTATTGGGTATGGAGGTTGAGTGGCAACCTGATGAAAGTAATGTTTATTTAACCTCAGGAGTTGATAACTTAGCTATTCACCGTATGTCTGGGGATAAAACGCTAGATATTACCGCTCAGCGTCTTGATCACATTGGCTTTATTATTAAAACCCCAGAAGCCGTTGACCAATGGTATGAATTTTTAAAAGAAAACAAAGTAGTATTAAAAACCAAACCAAAAGATCACCGTGATGGCGCCCGAAGCTTTTATTGCGAAGACCCAGACGGCACTTTAGTGCAGATGATTTGGCATCCGCCGATTGCAGAGTTATAAACCATAAGCTTTTAAAAGGGACTAAATATAATAAGTGGTTTTAGTCATAATTTTAGAGATAAGTGTCATAGCCACTTTTACTGGGGGAGGAAATGGCATACCACCGGCTTCTAAGGCTTGAGTGGCGTGCTGGGCTTCGTCTTCAAGCATTTGCTCAAGTATGGCTTGGCTTTTGCCATCCTCGGGGGGCAGTTGATGCAGATGGCTGGTTAAATGCTCACAGACTTTTTCTTCGGTGGCAGCAACAAATCCTAAGCTTACTTTATCGCTTACAGCCCCAGCTAATGCACCAATGCCAAACGAGGCTGCGTAAAAAAGTGGATTAAGGGCACTAGGTTTGCTATTGAGTTGTTTGAGTCGTTCATCACACCAGGCAAGGTGATCTTCTTCTTCTTTAGCTGCAGTTTCCATACTCTGCTTTACATTATCTAATTTTGCCGTAAGGGCTTGGCCTTGGTACAGGGCTTGGGCGCAAACTTCACCGGTATGATTAATACGCATAAGACCCGCCACATGGCGTAGCTTTATCTCATCTAAAGCAACATAGGGCTCATCATTTGCAGGAGACGGACGGGTGGCTTGGGTGGCTCCTGGGCTAATGGTTTTTAAGGCAAGTTCAGCATTAATTAATAAGCGATCAATCGCACTGTAATGGCGGTTAGCGGGAGTTGTTTTTTTGCTGTTGGAGTATTCGGTTGTCATAATAAGCCATAGTTATTGCGATAAAACCTTATTTTAATTGAATAATTGGCGTTAGAGTAGGATATTAAAGCTTTGTTATGGTTTGCTTGTTTTATTAAAGAAAAAAATAGGTTTTTTTATGAATGATGTACAAGATTTAGCGCTAATTATCGACTCAAAGATAGCGATTGTAGCCCTAGAAACGTTTGATGAAAAACGTGCTTTAGAAATGCTTACCCGATTGGCGATAAAAAAACATATTCCATTACAGTGTTGGTCGGTGACCGAAGGTTTAAAACATTTGGGTTTTGGCGAAAGGCCGGTGGGTGATGAGTCGTGCAATCCGCTTAATGTGTTACGCATGATAAAAAAACAACCGGATAGCCAGTTATTTGTGTTGTGTGATTTCCATGCTTATTTAGAAGACCCTCAACATATTCGATTATTAAAAGATATTGCTTTGGGTTATGGCGGAGGGGCGCATCATACGGTGGTATTGCTTAGCCATAAAATAGCGGTTCCCCCCGAACTGGTGCGGTTGTCGGCATCATTTTCATTGTCGTTACCCAGTGATGAGCAAATTATGGCCATCGTTAGAGATGAGGCCAAATAAAGGGGCTAAAGTAAAAACCGATAAAAATATATTAAATCAGTTGGTGCTTAATTTACGAGGTGTCGATTTTTCTGATGTGAAGCGATTAGTGCGGGCGGCCATTCGTGATGATGGAGCAATAACCGAATCGGATATTCCCCGATTAAATAAAGCAAAGTTTCAATTGATGAATATGGATGGTGTGTTGAGTTTTGAGTACAACACCGATAAGTTTTCTAACGTTGGTGGTTTGGCTAATTTAAAGTCATGGTTATCACAACGCAAAAGTGCTTTTTTACAAGAGTCCTCTAATGCAAAAGATGCCGATACACCTAAGGGCATTATGTTGTTAGGTGTGCAAGGGGGAGGAAAAAGCTTAGCGGCAAAAGCGGTGGCAGGAATGTGGGGTGTGCCATTATTACGATTAGATTTTGCAGCTTTGTATAATAAATATATTGGTGAAACTGAAAAAAATCTAAGAGAGGCTTTAAGTTTAGCTGATTTGATGGAGCCTTGTGTTTTATGGATTGATGAAATAGAAAAAGGGTTATCAACACAGGGTAATGATGAGGGTACATCTAAGCGAATTTTAGGCACGTTATTAACATGGATGTCGGAACGGAAAAGCCAAGTATTTATTGTGGCAACCTCTAATGATATTGCAGGCTTGCCACCGGAGTTAGTTAGAAAAGGGCGGCTTGATGAAATATTTTTTGTTGATTTGCCAGATAATGAAACACGTCGTCATATTTTTTCAATCCATCTAAAAAAACGTAATAAAGATCCATTAGATTTTAATCTTGAAGAATTGTCGTTATGTACAGAAGGGTTTTCAGGCTCTGAAATTGAACAGGCCGTTGTTGCTGCAAACTATACCGCGGCAGCCCGAGGTGAGGTGCTAAATACTCAGTTATTAATTGAGGAAGTTAATCAGACTAGTCCTATATCGATAGTGATGTCTGAAAAAATTAGCGCACTGAGAGCATGGGCTGCTAATAGAACCGTTCAAGCCAATTAAAATAATCTAATAAGCTATTTATCTAGGTGTTTTAACAAAGTGGCTTTTAGTTTTTCCATGTCAACGGGTTTGGGTAAAAAATCATCCATGCCCGCAGAAAAACTTTTTTCTTTATACTCATCCATAATATGAGCGGTTAGTGCTACTACTGTTAAATGCGGTCTATCGGATTCTTTTTCCCAGCGTCGTAAAAAGCGAGTTGCTTCGTAGCCATTCATTAAAGGCATTTCACAATCCATAAAAATTAAATCGTATTTTTTTCTACGCAGTGCTTCTAATGCCTGTTGTCCATTTTGCACACAGGTTACTTGAGTGCCAAGTTTTTTTAACATGGCGCTAATAATTTGCGAAGACACCGGATTATCTTCAGCCAGTAAAATATTTTTATTTGATAAGGTTTTTTTATGCGTCTCGTCATCTTCTATTGTATTTGACTGATGTTTTTTTAAGGCAGAAATAAGATTAATGCGTAAATTGTTTCCTGTTACAGGTTTGCTAATAACCAGAGATACGCCAGCCGCTTTTGCTTGCTGTGAAGTAATAGATGACGGTGCGCCGGTGATAATGATAATAAGAGGTGAATTGTTTTTATCAAAGTGCCTCTGCATTTTTTTAGCTAAATCAAGGCCCGTCATACCGGGCATTTTTTGGTCGAGTAAAATGACATCATAGGCATTAGAAATATTATCTTGCGCTATTATGTCAGCAAGAGCTTCTTTACTGTTGGTTTTATAGGAGGCGTGAACACCCCATTTTTTTACCTGTTCAGTAAGAACTTTACAGGTATTTAAGTTGTCATCTATAACTAAAAGACGGCTATGTTTAAGTAAGCTGCTATCATCATTAGACATAATGCTTTCATTGTAAGACTTAAATGATGCAGTAAAGCCACAATTAAAAATAGGTTTGTTGAAGCTAGAAAAGCAGTCGCCCTGTATCGATTTTGTTATTTGCTTAATAACGGATAAGTGTAGAGTTGCGTTATCATTTATCTGGTCTTCATTGCTGTCACAGCTAATTGAAAAATCAATAATATATATATCGCTATCTGTTTGGTTGCTTGATTTTATGGATAGTAAAATATCACCACTACTTCTTTGATAAAAAGCAACAGATATTATTTGTAATAATAATTGTCTTATTTGTGAGGGGTCACACTGAATCACCTCTGGTATGGTATCGCTAATATCACAAATAAATTCAAAATTTTGCTCTTCTGATTTTTGTCGAAAACCTTGTAAACACTCTTCAATTAATTCATTTAAGTTTACCCATGATTGGGTTATTTCGTTGTCTAGTTGGTTGGTGTTATTAGGCTCTTCAATAATTTGTCCAATAATATTGAGCAGTGATTGCCCAGAGCTATAAATAATTTCATTAAATTCTTGTTGGGTTTTTGAAAGATCAGTATCTCTCAATAATTCCGTCATACCTAAAATCCCTGATAACGGAGTTCGTATTTGATGGCTTATTTTTCCTAGTATTTCGCTGCGATTTCTTGCCTCAGTTGATGCAATAATAAGACTTTTTTGTTGGTCTAGTTTATTTTCTTCAATGTTTTTGTTGTTTAAAAATAAAGCGATAAATAGGCAGATTATTTCCCATAATAAAACGGGGATAAACCAAGGGGTGTCTAATGACAGCATGGGCATCGTTATATTAAGTGGAGAGATGAGCGCAACAATAATAAAAAATATCCATACTTTAGATAAGAAAAAATAAAATCCAACCATGTTTCGGTTACTAATAAAGCAGGCTAAGGACTTTATAAATAATAAGGCTGATATAAAGCAGTAGATGCTAAGGGATAAGTAAAAAAATTGATTGCCCTTTAAAATAAAGAGTAAAGGCAGGCAGCCTAATAAAATAAAGAAAATGATTTTTTGTAAGTGTAACCATAGGGATATATTTAATTTTAACAAATAGCAAAATAAAAGTAGGCAGCTATTGGCTGATAAGAAACTTAGTGCCATAACAACCCATGACAGTGTGTTGGTTGTGTGGTGCCAGGTGTTAATGTAGCCCCGCCCCCATGCTAATAAAACAATAATGGTGAGTGAGTAAAGTGCTAAAAAAGCAAAAGACATTCTTTTGCAGATAATGGCAAAAATAATACTGATTAAAATAAGAATACTAAAGGCACCGAAGCTTATACCAAGCCAACGCTCTCCCGCCATTCGCTCGGCGGCCAGTGCGGAGGAGTCACCTAGTTTTAACGATAAAATGGAAGGGGCGTTACTTGACAGCTGTATCAGTATCATCACCTGTTTATGAGGTTCTAGCTCAATAGGGAATAATTTTGCTGGTGTTAATTTATAATTTTTTTCGTGTAATTTTTTTGTTTGCCATTCATCGGTTGTGTTTTTTTCTGCAATCCATACATTCATATCACTAAAGTGTAATGGTGCAATCTCCAACCAAAATAATCTATTTTGCTTATTATTTTTACTGGTGTATTGAGGCGAAAAACGTAACCAAGTTTGTTTGGCCTCCCAGTTAAAATAAAAGTTGTGTTGTTTTTGAGGCGAGAATTTATAAAAAGTGGCACTGTTTAGTACTTGGTTAATATCTATGGGCTGGCTTGTTATAAAATGATCAGTGTATGGAATAACATCAATAACTTGAGTGTTATTATCAAGCTGTAGTACTGGGGCTGCCTGTGTAGGTGTTACAAAAAATATCAGACAATATAGGCAAAGAACGAGCGCATAAACTGATTTTTTTATTGAGGTGATCCCTGTCATTTCAATCCTTATGAGCGACTTAATATGAAGCTTATTAAAGAGAGTATAGCAGGATGAGGAACAGGGTTAATGAATAGTGGCTGATTATGAATTTTTCTCACGGGCAATGGCACGATAGGCAATATCGGTACGATAAAAAACATTATTCCATTGTATGGTTTTACACAAAGCATAAGCACGGGCTTGAGCTTCAGTTACCGTATCACCCAAAGCGGTTGCACACAGCACACGGCCGCCATTGGTAACTGTTTGCCCGTCTTTTAATGTTGTGCCTGCATGAAATACTTTCTCCCCTGCAACCTCGGTTGTAGGTAAGCCTACAATTACATCACCTTTTTTATAAGAGGCGGGGTAACCACCGGCTGCTAAAACCACGCCAACCGCGGCTCTGTTATCCCACTGTACAGTGCATTCATCCAGTTTTTGTTCTAAGGCTTTAAGGCATAGATCGGTAATATCAGATTGTAAGCGCAGTAGAATCGGTTGGGTTTCAGGGTCACCAAAACGGCAGTTGTACTCTAATACTTTTGGTGTGCCGTTTGCGTCAATCATTAAGCCGGCATATAAAAAGCCGGTATAGTCGTGGCCTTCTTTTGCCATGCCTTCTACGGTTGGGATAATGACTTCAGCCATAACACGGTCATGAATGGCTTGTGTTACCACGGGGGCTGGGGAATAAGCACCCATACCGCCAGTATTAGGGCCTTTATCGCCATCGTCACGGGCTTTATGATCTTGCGAGGTGGCGAGGGGCAGAATGTTTTTTCCATCCACCATAACAATAAAGCTGGCTTCTTCTCCGGTTAAAAATTCTTCGATAACCACTCGACTACCGGCTTCACCAAAGGCATTACCCGCAAGCATATCGTTAACGGCTTCAATGGCTTCTTCTTCTGTTTGAGCGAGGATGACGCCTTTGCCTGCGGCGAGACCATCGGCTTTAACGACAATCGGAGCACCTTGCTGGCGAATATAATCACAAGCCTGATCAATGTCAGTAAAGTTACCGTAAGCGGCTGTTGGGATTTTATGGCGGGCTAAAAAGTCTTTAGTGAATGCTTTAGAGCCTTCTAATTGCGCGGCGCCTTTACTGGGGCCAAAACAAGGCAAGCCTTTGCTAGTAAAGTAATCAACAATACCTTCAACTAAGGGTGCTTCGGGGCCAACAATGGTTAAACCTACCTGATTGTTGAGGGCAAAGTCAGCGAGAGAGGCAAAATCTAGAATATCAATAGCGACATTCTCAACCTGAGGCTCTAAAGCGCTACCCGCATTACCCGGGGCTACAAATACTTTCTCTACATTAGGTGACTGTGCTGATTTCCATGCTAAGGCGTGCTCACGACCGCCACCACCAATAATTAAAACATTCATATTCTTTCCCCAGAACTTAGATAACTGACGTGATACATTAACTGACTTAGTGACGGAAGTGGCGCATTCCAGTAAATACCATTGCCATACCCGCTTCATCGGCAGCGGCGATAGTTTCTTCATCTCGCATAGAGCCACCGGGTTGAATCACGGCAGCAATTCCCGCTTCGGCGGCATTATCAATTCCATCACGGAAGGGGAAAAACGCATCTGAGGCCATAACGGAGCCGGCAACTTCTAATCCAGCATGTTGTGCTTTTATGCCAGCAATTCGAGCTGAGTTAATACGGCTCATTTGTCCTGCGCCAACACCTACGGTTTGTAGGTTGTGTGCATAAATGATGGCATTGGATTTAACAAACTTACACACTTTCCAAGCAAACAATAAGTCTCTAATTTCAGCTTCGCTAGGGGCGCGTTTGGTCACTACTTTTAAGTCAGCTTCAGTAATAATACCCATATCGCGGTCTTGTACTAATAAGCCGCCATTCACTCGTTTGTAATCAAGGGCTGGGGCTGCATTACAGAACTCGCCACAGACTAATAAACGTACATTCTTTTTATTCGCAATAACGCTTTGTGCCTCAGCAGTAACGCTTGGGGCAATAATCACCTCAACAAATTGCTGGGCAACAATGGCACTGGCTGTTTTGGCATCTAATTCGCGATTAAACGCAATAATTCCACCAAAGGCCGATTCGCTATCGGTGGCAAAGGCTAAGTGGTAGGCCTTTTCTATGGTGTCGGCAACGGCAACACCACAAGGGTTAGCATGCTTTACGATAACGCAGGCCGGCTCATTAAAGCTTTTTACGCACTCTAAGGCCGCATCGGTATCAGCAACATTGTTGTAAGACATCTCCTTGCCCTGTAACTGTTTGGCAGTAGAAATACTGGCCTCATTGATATTGTTTTCGGTATAGAAAGCGGCTTTTTGGTGGGGGTTTTCCCCGTAACGCATCTCTTGTACTTTGTTAAATTGCATATTAAAGGTGCGGGGAAATGAGGTTGAGCCCCCATCGACCTTGCCTCCTAGCCAATTGGCAATAGCACCATCATATTGGGCGGTGTGTTCAAAGGCTTTTACTGCCAAGTTAAAACGGGTAGCGTAGCTTGTTGCCCCTTGATTAGCTTTCATCTCAGCTAAAATTGCTGGGTAGTCATCACGGTTTACCACAATAGTAACAAAGCGATTATTTTTGGCCGCAGAACGAACCATGGTAGGGCCGCCAATATCAATATTCTCAATGGCTGTAGCCAGATCACAATTAGGGTCGGCAACGGTTTGTTGAAAGGGGTATAAATTAACTACCACCATATCGATTGCATCGATGTGATGTTCACTCATTACGCTGTCGTCTTCACCACGGCGACCTAAAATCCCCCCATGAATTTTAGGGTGTAGCGTTTTTACCCGACCATCCATCATTTCAGGAAAGCCTGTATAAGAGGACACTTCAGTAACAGGAATGTTGTTTTCTTTGAGTAGGCTGTAAGTGCCTCCGGTAGAGAGTAACTCAACGCCCATGGTGGTTAGCTCTTTGGCAAATTCGGTGATACCTTGTTTATCAGATACACTAATTAATGCGCGTTTTACGGGGCGAAAATCATCACTCATGTTGTATTCCTATTTTTTAATCGATGGCACTGATGTGTGGGGTTAAATGAGGTGGTAGAGCTTGAGTTTTTTACGCAAGGTGCCTCGGCTAATGCCTAAAACTTCAGCCGCTACAGATTGATTGCCGTTTGTGTGCTTCATTACCACCTCAAGTAAAGGGACTTCAATTTCAGCTAGCACCATGTCGTAAACGCCAGTGACTGGAGTATCACCTAACCCATGAAAGTATAGGGTCAGATTTTTTTCGGCACATTCTCGTAGCGATTGCTGTGGAGCACTTGAGGCATCATGATGGCTACTGTTAGCTTGAGTTTCATTTTTGATTTTTTTAGTGCTCATGCGGCAACATCCTTGCAGGTGAGAGGAAAGTGTTGTTGCAGGAGGTGCTTGTGTAAAAAGTTTTTTTGGTG
>CBDUPS010000018.1:0-10243 GCA_965369155.1 uncultured Spongiibacteraceae bacterium | reverse complement strand
AAAGGGCGTATGCCATTAGGGTCACGAAAGGCCACCATGCCATACCCTGCAATAAGAGCAACAACCGCATAAGCACCTCGGCAGCGTTTATGAACTTCACTAACAGCAGAGAAAACATCATCAGATGAAGGCGTCAGCTCTCCGAGCCGTTGTAGTTCGTGGGCAAATACATTAAGCAACACTTCAGAGTCAGAGTCTGTATTTAAGTGGCGCAAATCAGCACGAAATAGTGACTCTCGTAATTCATCAGAATTTGTTAAATTACCATTGTGGGCAAGGCTAATACCGTAGGGGGAATTAACATAAAAAGGCTGTGATAACGCAGGGCCTGAACTTCCAGCTGTGGGGTAACGCACATGACCTATACCCATATTACCCTGTAAACTTTTCATGTGCCGGTAGTGAAAAACATCCCGCACCATACCGTTACCTTTGCGCTGATTAAAGGTTGTACCATCGCAGGTAACAATACCAGCAGCATCTTGCCCCCTATGCTGCAGCATGGTTAGTGCATCATATATCGATTGGTTAACGGCTGACTTTGCAACAACTCCAACAATTCCACACATTAATACTTCACCTTAAATTTAAAATACAACCACTAAAAACTAAAGACTTTTAAACTTTTTCTTTCCGTACTCTAGAGTTTCTTTTGCAACATTTTTAGACCAGTCTTCCATCATACGAAACTGCGGAATCAATATTGATTCTTGCCACCACTGATCTTGGTTGGCCTTTAAAGCTGGAGGTAACACCATAATAAGCACTAAAACAATAATTGCGCCTCTTATCAAACCAAAGCCTGCACCTAAAACCCTATCTAAGCCAGTAAGCCCAGCAACATCTACTACATAAGAAAAAACACGAATACACAACGCCCCTATCACTAGCACACCAATCAGTAATACAAGAAAAGCGATGATATGTCGCAGTGATGAAACCTCAATAATATCACGCAGCATCCACGCTAATTGCTCATAAAATAACAAGGCAACAACCAAAGCAGCACACCAACTCACTAAGGACAACGCCTCTCTAACAAAGCCTCGAAAAAGGCTAATTAAAACAGAAATAAAAACAATGCCAACAATAACCCAATCTGCCCAGTTGAATGTGGTTAGCATAAGACGGTCTTATCCCTATGGTGCATACAAAAATACCATAGACTGAACTCGGTATTTTTTATCGATCTCAACTTTTAGCTTTTGTGCCTGATCTTGATTAACAACCGGCCCCACAAAAACCTTAGCAAAAACTTTATCACCGCTACTGACCATTTTTATATCTGAACGGTAGTAATCCTTAATAAGCTGCTCTCTAAATCGGTTGGCATTCTCTCTATTACTAA
This sequence comes from uncultured Spongiibacteraceae bacterium, assembly GCA_965369155.1. Lineage (GTDB taxonomy): Bacteria > Pseudomonadota > Gammaproteobacteria > Pseudomonadales > CBDUPS01 > CBDUPS01. The sequence goes on along the minus strand of CBDUPS010000018.1, from coordinate 8,895 downwards.
ACACACCAACCTGCACTGCCCAAGATTTTGGCAAACCTTGCTCGGTAAGTTCTGTTTTGATGTTCATTGACTTTAATGGCTCTACTCTTTCGGCAATACTTTTTCCTTCTACTTTTGCTGGGGTAACTGCTTTCTTACTCTCTGTCTTTTTGCTCTCTACCTCTTTAGCGGCCGGTGCGTTACTTGTCTGCGAGCTAGGTGTTTTTACTGTTACCGTCTCAGCAGGTGCTGTTACCTCCGCAGGAGCCAATAATTTATTATCATCCAGTTCCGACACTTGTATTTCTGGCTCTTGGGGAGACTGAATTTGTTGAATACCCGCAGGTCTTACCGGCTCATCAATTTCAAAGGGTTCAAATTCAGGAGGCTCTGGTGCTATTACTTGCTCTGATACAAAACGCTCATCGGGCTTATCAAAAATTAAAGGCCACAACACCACCGTTGAAATGATCAACACAAATGCCCCAATAATTCGCTGCTTTAATACTTTATCCACCTATCAACCTTTTTCGTTTGTTACATCAAAGCTACGCTTAGGTAGCAGTAGTTGTTCTAGTATTGGCCCTACTAAAAAGAAAGACCCCCAAATAATCACCTTATCTCCAGGTTTAGTGCTATTTTCTAATACCTGTAAACATAGCTTAGGGGATTGATGAATAACAACTGTTTCACCTAATAACTGCTCTTTTAATACGGCAGGATTTGCCGCTCTTGTATTGTCTGGCAACAAAGGGATATGCCACTCATCAAAAACACCACGAAATAATTCCATCATCTGTGGGTATTGTTTATCAGACATCGCCTGGAAAATACAAAAATACTTTTCTTCAGCTTGCTTTGTTGGCAGCCGATTTTTTAAGTAATTTGCTGCTGCCACATTATGCGCCACATCTAAATAATAAGTAACACCATCACGAATGATTCTCTGACCTCGACCACTAACAGAAGCAGGCATCCATGAAGCTACAGTCTCTTGATCTGGCAATAAGTGTAAATCTTGTAATACGGCTAAAGCTAAGGCTACGCTACGTTCTGGTAATGCCGGTTCTGGCAACACTAATAAGCGGTCAGCATACTGCCAGTGCCACTCACCATTATCTATTTTAGTGGTAAAATCTTTACCAAAACGATGCAATGTAACGTCACAGGCCTGCGCTTTATCTAAAATGCTTTGTACTGTTTGCTCCCCATCATCGCCATAATAAACCTGCTGCCCATTATGAATAATACCGGCTTTTTCTTTGCCAATAGTTTCTCTATCGTTTCCAAGCCAACTTTGATGATCCAACGCGATACTTGTAATAACCGCAATATCAGCCGGAAAAATATTAACCGCATCTAAACGACCGCCCAAACCAACCTCTAAAATAATGTAATCAAGGCTGTGGTTTTGAAATATCCACAATGCAGCTAAGGTTGCAAACTCAAAGTACGTTAATGACGTATTGCCACGGGCTTGTTCAATCGCAACAAATGCCTCAACAATAGTTGCATCTGATACCGGCTCACCATTAAGGCAAATTCGTTCGTTATATGTTACTAAGTGCGGCGATGTATAACAGCCCACGGTTTTGTTCTGGCTTAGCAATGCTGATTGTAAAAAATGACAAAAGCTACCCTTGCCGTTAGTTCCGGCAACGGTGATAAGCTTTTTTTTAGGCTGGGTTAATTGAAGACTCTGGGCAACCTGCTGCACTCGCTCCAAACCTAAGTCTATCGGTACAGAATGTAACGACTCCAGATAGACAAGCCACTGTGAGAGCGATTTCATGGAAATTAAACAGCTGTTGGTGATATTGGGTTTTTCTCTTCTTCAGCAATCATCGGTTGATGTGTTAAACCTGAAAGCAAGCGAGCCAATGTGTCTCGCATATCAGCACGGTGAATAATCATATCGATAGCACCGTGGTCTAATAAAAACTCACTACGCTGAAACCCATTAGGTAGTGTTTGCCTAATAGTTTGTTCAATAATATTAGGGCCTGCAAAACCTGCCCTTGCCCCAGGCTCTGCAACGTTTAAATCACCCAATAGAGCCAAGCTTGCTGAAACACCACCATAGATAGGATCGGTAAGTACTGAAACGTAAGGCACACCAGCCTGCTTTAAACGCTCTAATACCGCACTGGTTTTTGCCATTTGCATTAAAGAAATTAATGCTTCTTGCATTCTGGCACCACCGGAGGCTGCAAAACATACCAATGGAATTCGTTGCTCTAATGCCGTGTTTGCTGCTCTAGTAAATTTTTCACCAACCGCATTACCCATTGAGCCACCATGAAAGGCAAACTCAAATGCCGTAACCACTAAAGGCATACCTTTAAGCTCACCTTGCATTGCGATTAATGCATCTTTTTCACCAGTCTTTTTTTGTGCTTCAGTTAAGCGATCTTTATATTTCTTTAAATCTTTAAATTTTAAACGATCAACCGGTACCACATCTTCATGCAGTTCAAGTCGGTTTTGGCTATCAAGAAAAATATCAAGCCGCTGACGCGCACCAATACGCATGTGGTGTTCACACTTTGGACACACATCCAAGTTCGCTTCTAATTCTTTCTTAAATAACGCAGCATCACATTTGGGGCACCTTTTCCACAATCCTTCAGGAACGCCTTTGCTTTTAATTTTCTTTGTTCCTGATGATACTATTTTATCTAGCCAACTCATGAATACCTTCCACCGTTAATCGTCATTAAATAACTATTTTACAGATGAGACTGATAAGCCTCTAGCCTTTTCTTACATTTAGCCCTGTGACAGCTCATCAAGCGCTACTCTCATATCCTCTAGGATATTTGCTGTTTTAACCGCAATAACATCTGGCGCTTCGTTTTGTAATTGAGCCACCGTATTAACTAATACACTACCAACAATAACACCAGAGGCAACCGAGCCTAATTGGGCGGCAGATTGTGCATCTTTAATACCAAAGCCAACGCAAATGGGTAGGTCAGTCATTGCAGATATATCTGTTAAACGTTGCTTTACTTCATCTAACTGCAAAAGACCTGCACCCGTTACCCCTTTAAGGGAGACATAATATAAATATCCAGAGGCCGATTGAATAATTTTTTTAGCCCGCTCATTGGTTGTTGTAGGGGCAATTAAATAAATGCTATGAATACCATTACTTTTTAGTGCTGCATTAAGTGTCTCACCTTCCTCTGGCGGCATATCAACCAGCAATACGCCATCTATTTGTGCCTCAGCTAAACTATCCGAAAATGCTTTATAGCCCATCGCCTCAACAGGATTTGCATAACCCATTAACACTATAGGCGTCTCACTGTTAGTGGCTCGAAACTCTTTTACTAAGGTAAAGATTCTCCGAAGCGACATTTTATGTAATAACGCTCTTTCATGGGCTAACTGAATAACAGGACCCTCTGCCATAGGATCGGAGAAAGGTACTCCCAGCTCCAAAATATCAGCTCCTTTTGCCACTAAAGCATGCATCAATGGCAAAGTAACCTCAGGATTTGGATCCCCTGCAACAACATAAGGAATAAGTGCCTTACGGTTATCTTTTTTTAACTGCTGTAATTTTTTATCAATTCGATTCACGGCTTTTACCTAATGGTTCAGTTATTCACGACTCAAGATTCATATTGTCAATGGCAGCAACCGTATGAATATCCTTATCTCCACGACCTGATAAATTAACAATAATAATTTCATCTGATGACATAGTAGGAGCTAATTTATGCGCATAAGCGACTGCATGGCTTGACTCTAGTGCCGGCATAATACCTTCGATCTTGGTTAAATGACGGAATGCCGCTAAGGCTTCATCATCATTAATCACAACATACTCAGCACGACCTGAATCTTTTAACCACGAATGCTCAGGGCCAACACCAGGATAATCTAAACCTGCAGAAATAGAGTGCGTATGTAAAATCTGCCCATCATCATCTTCCATTAAATAAGTACGATTACCATGAAGAATTCCTGGACGACCTGCATTTAAAGGTGCTGCATGCTCACCGGACGCAATACCATGGCCACCAGCTTCTACACCATACATGGCAACATCATCATCTAAAAATGGATGAAATAATCCAATAGCATTTGAGCCACCACCCACACAAGCAACCAAGGCTTTAGGCAGACGCCCTTCTTGCTGCAAAATTTGCTCACGAGCTTCTCTGCCAATAACGGCCTGAAAATCACGCACTAACATAGGGTAAGGATGAGGTCCTGCAACAGTACCTATAATATAAAATGTGTTATCAACATTGGTCACCCAATCACGCATGGCTTCGTTCATAGCGTCTTTTAAGGTTTTTGAGCCTGATTTTACTGGTACCACCGTGGCGCCTAGCAACTTCATTCGATAGACATTAAGCGACTGACGCTTGATATCTTCTTCACCCATAAAAACATGACACTCCATACCCAAACGGGCGGCAACAGTAGCGGTTGCTACCCCGTGTTGCCCAGCACCGGTTTCAGCAATAATACGTGTCTTCCCCATACTTTTGGCTAACAAGGCTTGGCCAATCGTGTTATTTATTTTATGGGCACCGGTATGGTTAAGATCTTCTCTTTTTAAATAAATTTTTGCCCCACCTAATTCGCGACTCCAACGCTCCGCAAAATACAGTGGCGATGGCCGACCCACATAATGCTGTAAATCTTTATCGAACTCTGCCTGAAAAGAGGCATCTTTAGATAATGTTGCGTAGGATTTTTCTAATTCATCTAATGCATGCATTAATGTCTCAGAAACAAAGCGCCCACCATAAATACCAAAACGCCCTTTTGCATCTGGCATAGTTTGCTGTTTTTCTTTACTCAAAGGTCATACCTCTTTTTAAATAATCTTTATTGGCTGCAAGATGCCTGATTAACTGCTGTGACAAAACGTTTTATTTTGTCTGTGTCTTTTATTCCTGGACTACTTTCAACACCACTACTCACATCCACAGCAAAAGGTGACACGGCCTGTATCACTTCCTTTACATTCTCGGGGGTTAACCCCCCTGCAATAATCATGTATTGAGAGATACGTCCTTTAACTCTTTCTAGATCAAAACGCTCTCCTGTACCACCAAAAGCCCTATTACTCCAACTATCAAAAATAATGCCCTGTGCCGAAGGATAGCTTTTAGCTTGTTCTAAAAGATTAACCCCCGGCTGCGCTCGAAGCGCTTTTAAATAAGGGTGTTTAAATGAATCACAATACTCAGGGGATTCATCACCATGAAATTGTAATAGCACCGTAGGAGCTACTTTAATAACACTCTCAACTTCCTCTTCTGCGGCATTAACAAATAATGCAACAGGAGTAATAAAGGGTGGTAAAGCGGCCAAAATAGGCTGTGCTTGTTCTAACGTAATATAACGCGGGCTCTTTTTATAAAACACAAAACCCAATGCCTCTACCCCACAGGCAACTGCTTCTAGGGCATCGCCCATACGGGTAATTCCACACACTTTTATTCTTACTGATAGGGACATGGGCTACATTTTACAGGGAAAAATTAAACAGCAAGTCTATCAAAATCCTCTCGCACTGTAAGCAAAAGCATTATAAAACAGCCATTTTATCTTATTATCCTAACCAAAAGGGCCCTGTTAATTTTTTAGGCAACCCATCCGTTTCAGGATACTCGACATTTACCAAATACAAGCCATTAGGTGGTGCCGTTGCACTGGCACAGGTTCGGTCTTTTTTATCCATTAAAGAGTCGATATATTCTTTGTCTTTATAACCTTTACCTACATCTAAAAGAGAACCAACAATGTTTCTTACCATATGCAACAAAAAGGCATTAGCTGTTATTTCAACCACAACTAATTGATTTATTTTTTCTACGGTTACCTTAGAGACAAAACGCATGGGAGTCGATGATTGGCAGCCAGATGCCCTAAATGATGAAAAATCTCTTTCCCCTAATAAAAACTGTGCCGCCTCATGCATGATTTCTACGTTTAACGGCTCTCTTACCCAAGTTACCTGCGACGCTAACATTCCAGGACGAGCTGTCGCGTTATAAATAACATAGCGATAAGTACGACTTAATGCCGAGAATCGTGCGTGAAAATCACTAGAAACTAAAGCCGCCCACTGTATTGATATTGTATTAGGCAAATGAGCATTAACGCCCTTCTCCCAGGCCCTAGTAGCCCGATCGGCTTTAGTCTCAAAATGAATGACCTGAGCACTGGCATGAACACCTGCATCGGTTCTACCAGCACAAAATACTTTAATTGGCTCGTCAGCTACAACAGATAAAGCCCTTTCAACATGCTCTTGAACAGTTTCGACTTTAGGGGATTTTTGTGATTGCCAGCCATGATAGTTGCTACCATCATAAGAGACGCAAAGCGCCCAACGCTGTAAAGGTATATTAACTGAATTATTGGAGGATGTGTCAGCGGCCAACTTTTTATTCCGTTGTTCAACAGAACTCATAAGATAGGCCGCTTCTTCTCATCATGTAACTTATTGAATACCGCTCAATAATTTTTGTGCTTCATTTTTCGCAGACTCGTCACCTTCTTTAAGCACTTCGTCTAAAATATCACGGGCACCATCAATATCGCCCATATCAATATAAGCACGGGCTAAATCAAGTTTAGTCGCAATCTCATCATTATCAGCTAAGAAATCAAGCTCTGAATCATTTAAGCTTACTTCAATTCGCTCATCATCTTCAGGCTCAGGCTCTGCTGCTTTTGGTGCGACAACTACGCTCTCATCTGGAATGGCAGAAAGATCTGCTTGAGTTATTGCATCGGTTACTTGAGTTGCTTCGTCTGCTTTAGCAGCAGGAGCTGGTTTTGCAGTAACTGCTGGCTTTTCTTCACCTAACCATGCATCAGCATCATCAACACTTAATAGTAGCTCTTTCGCTTTACCAATGGCCTGGTGATCACCTGTTTGCTGTAGTGCTTTGTAATCTTTTAAGAAAGCATCTTTGTCGCCATTATCCACATGAACTTCAAGTAGCTTAATACGAAGTTTCATGTTTTTGCCGTCGTCAGATATCGCTTTCTCTAACATTGCTACCGCTTGAGCGTGGCGACCTAATGACATATAAATGTCAGCTTCACTAACCACATCACCTGTTTGTGCTTCGGCTGACACTACAGGCATTTCAACCTGAGTCTCCGCTGGCTCTTCTGCAACAGTAGGCTCTTCTTCTACCTCTTCAAATTCTTCTAAAGGCTCGTCAACTAACGCTTCTATTGTCTCAGTGTCAGCGGTTTCATCTTCGGGAAGGTCAACTGCTGCCATCATTACTGTGGCATCGGCATCATCTTCTTCAAAATCTTCAGTGAAAAGCGCCTCATCTTCAACCGTATCAATAACCTCTGTTGGTGCAGACTCTGCATTAACAACAGGCTCTGGAGCCGGTTTCGGAGCAGGGGCTGGTGTAGGTTCTGGAGCCGGAGCCGGTTTTGGTGCTGGAGCCGGTTTAGCTGCTGCAGGAGTTTCTAATTCAAATAGCTCGTCATCTTTCTTCTCTTGGCTGCCTCTGCGCATTAAGAAGAATAAACCCACAATAATAAGCGCTAAAATACCACCAGCAAGCATTAGTAAAAATGAGGTTTTGCTACCTTCTTCACTATCTTCTAATTGCTTTTTCTTTAAGTTTTCTTGCAGTGTATTAATTTGTGCATCTTTTAATGAGGCAATTTCTTGAGTTGTTTCGGCAATGCTTTCAGCACGAGCTAAACGCTCTTTTAGTTCTTCTGCTTCACGAGCTTTAGATGCAGCTAATTCTGCTTCGGCATCAGAACTTAGCTCGCCATCATCGACTGATTCTTCCGCACCAACTTGTTGCTCTATTTGCTCTTCTGTAACTTCTTCAATTTCAACACTGTCTTCATCGCTGGCGGTTACAACTGTTTCTACGGTTCCTTCAGTATCGGCCCCGGCATCATCGCCTTTATCTAATGTTTCTTCAGCAATACCCGCGACTTTATCAGAAGTATCTTCGTCTGTTGTAGAAAGTGTTAACTGGCCTGCCGCAGTCTCTTCTTTCGCTTTTTGTTGTTCTGGTCGTGTCTGTGCCGCATCAATAGTAGGCACGATTTCTGGAGAAGAAACACCTTTACGCCAATCATCCATCTGACTGGCTACTTTTTGATTAGCTTGTTGCTTGCCTATATCTGTAATTTGCTCTTCGGTAGGTAAGCGAAGAACTTTTCCTGCCTTCAATAAATTAATATTGTTATTGATAAATGCCTCAGGATTTAACTCCTGAATTGCTAACATGGTTTGGTTAATTGATAGGCCGCTATTAGGACGAGCTGCTTTAGCAATATTCCATAAGGTATCACCTGATTGAATTCGATAACTACCACCCTCTTGTGCAGCAGCTACAGCCCTATCCCGCTGGACGGCTCTATTACTACTTGTTGAAGACGTAGAGCGATTAACCATAGCGCCTTTGTCTGCACTGGTATTACGCGTTGTAACGGCAGGAGCTGCCATACTATGCGATGCAGATTTTTCTATGGTAGGCAAATCGAGTAATACGGTGTATTCACGCAAGATACGACCCTGTGGCCACTCAACTGCAACAACAAAGTCTAAAAATGGCTCAAGTACATTGCGGCGACTTGTTACAGATATAGTACCCGTTCCATCGCTGTTGGTTTCAACTTTAAAGTTTAAATCGGATAAAAAATAAAGGCGGTCTACCCCAATACGATCAAAATCATCCTGAGTTGCTAGTTTTACACGGATTTGGCTTGCGTCTAATCCACCCACACCCATGAGATTAAGTTCAGCACTAAAGGGTTCCCCCAATGCTGAATCAAGACTTAATTTCCCCAAGCCTACGGCACCCGCCAAACTTGAATGAAGTGCTCCCGCAACCAATAATGCCCCAGCAAGCTTTCGCATAACTTTTACCTTTTATTCTTATTTTTTCT
>CBDUPS010000017.1:0-10310 GCA_965369155.1 uncultured Spongiibacteraceae bacterium | reverse complement strand
ATTAGAGTATTACGAGGTCTTTCATGTCATCACCTTCCCGTCGTGATTTAGCAAATGCGATACGCGCATTAAGTATGGATGCAGTTCAGCAGGCCAATAGCGGGCACCCCGGTGCGCCTATGGGTATGGCCGATATTGCTGAAGCCCTTTGGAATCACCATTTAAAACATAACCCACAAAATCCTGACTGGGCTGATCGTGATCGCTTTGTATTATCTAACGGCCATGGCTCTATGCTGTTGTACTCGTTATTACACTTAACTGGTTACGATGTTTCTATTGATCAGTTAAAGAATTTTCGCCAAATGGGTTCACCTACTGCAGGGCATCCCGAATATGGTGAGCTCCCCGGTATTGAAACTACCACCGGCCCATTAGGGCAGGGTTTAGCCAATGCGGTGGGTTTTGCCTTAGCCGAGAAAATAATGGCGGGGCAGTTTAATAAACCAGAACACAAAATTGTTGATCACCGCACCTGGGTATTTTTAGGCGATGGTTGCTTAATGGAAGGTATTTCCCACGAGGCATGCTCACTAGCCGGCACTTTAGGCTTAGGTAAATTAACCGCTTTTTATGATGATAATGGTATCTCTATTGATGGTGAAGTAGAGGGTTGGTTTACGGATGATACCGTTAAACGCTTTGAATCATACGGTTGGCACGTTATTGGTGGAGTTGATGGACATGATGCAGAGGCCTTAGATGCGGCTATTAATGAGGCAAAATCGGTGGGCGATAAACCCACGCTTATTTGTTGTAAAACGGTTATTGGCTTTGGCTCACCTAATAAACAAGGTAAAGAAAGCAGCCATGGTGCGCCACTAGGGGCTGAAGAAGTTGCCTTAGCCCGTGAAGCCTTAGGTTGGAGTTATGGTGCTTTTGATGTACCTAATGTTATTTACAATGCTTGGGATAAAAAGCAGCAAGGCCAAGATGCCGAACAACAATGGCAAGAGCGCTTTAACGAATATCAAGCGGCATACCCAGAACAAGCCAAAGAATTTTTACGTAGAACAAATCGTCAGTTGCCAGAGGACTTTGCCGCTAAAGCATGGGAATATGTACAGTCTTGCCAAAGTGGTATGGAAAAACTCGCCTCACGTAAATCCTCACAAAAAGCCTTAAATGCTTTGGGGCCTTTATTACCAGAGTTAGTTGGGGGTTCTGCGGATTTAGCCGGTTCTAACCTTACTTTATGGTCAGGCTCTAAAGTCATTAGCCATGATAATGCCTCGGGTAATTACATTAACTATGGTGTCCGTGAGTTTGCTATGTCGGCCATTATGAATGGTATTGCACTGCATAGTGGTTTTATCAACTATGGCGCAACCTTTTTAGTATTTATGGAGTACGCTCGTAATGCAGTACGGGTTGCGGCACTGATGAAGCAACAAAGTATTTTTGTTTATACCCATGATTCTATTGGCCTTGGTGAAGATGGCCCAACTCACCAACCTATTGAACAAATGGCTAACCTACGCAATACCCCTAACTTAATGAGTTGGCGTCCCTGTGATGATGCCGAATCTGCAGTTGCCTGGGTTTCTGCGATTGAGTACCAAAATGGTCCAAGCGCATTAGTCTTCTCTCGCCAAGGTTTACCTCACATGGAGCGCAGTGAGGAACAATTAAAAAATGTAAGAAAAGGCGGCTATGTGCTTAAGGATTGTGAAGGCACACCAGATATTATTTTAATGGCGACAGGCTCCGAGGTGTCTTTAGTTATGGATGCGGCAAAAGCCTTATCCGATAAAAAAGTACGTGTGGTGTCTATGCCTTGTACTGATGCTTTTGATAAGCAAACCGCAGAATATAAAGAATCAGTATTACCCAAGGCGGTGCGTCGTCGTGTAGCGGTTGAAGCACTGCATAGTGATTTTTGGTTTAAATACGTTGGCTTAGATGGTGCGGTTATTGGCATGACAACCTTTGGTGAGTCAGCGCCAGGGGATGAGTTAATGCAGCATTTTGGCTTTACCGTTGATAATGTTGTTAAAACTGCTCGCTCTTTATTCTAAGAACGATGAAAAAACGAATTGCTATTAATGGGTTTGGACGCATAGGGCGCTCAGTATTACGCGCCTACTATAAGCGTTCAGCAACGCTTGATTTCTCTATTGTGGCTATTAACGAATTAGCGGATTTAGCCACCATAGCCCACCTAACACGTTACGACTCAACCCATGGGCGTTTTCCTGGGGTGGTTGCTGTTGAAGGTGATGGATTGCAGATTAATGGAGATTCGATTGCAGTTTTTAGAGAGCCTGCAGTAGATCAATTGCCGTGGCACAGCGTGGGTATTGACTTAGTGCTGGAGTGTACAGGTAGTTTTAGTGATAGGGCCACCGCCGAGCTGCACATACAGCAAGGCTCAAAAAAAGTTCTGTTTTCTCAACCTGCAGAAACTAATATGGATATTGTTGTGGTTTACGGCGTAAACCACAATGAGGTAACTGGCTCTGAAACGATAGTCTCCGCCGCATCTTGTACTACCAATTGTATTATTCCGGTGATTAAAGTATTAAATGATGCCTTTGGTATTGAATCTGGCACTACAACTACGATTCATTCGGTAATGAATGATCAGCCGGTACTCGATGGTTATCATGATACCGATTTGCGCAAAACTCGTGCAGCAATGCAATCGATTATTCCTATTGATACCCAGCTTGATAAAGGCATTAGCCGTATGTTGCCAGAATTAGCAGGGCGATTTACCTCTCAAGCTTTGCGGGTTCCGGTACAAAATGTATCCTGCATTGATTTAACGGTTGTAATAAATCAGGCCGTAACGGTTGCGCAGGTCAATAACGTATTGCGCCAAGCCTCTAAAGATATGTCGGGCATCATTGGTTATAACGAAGCGCCTTTAGCTTCTTGTGATTTTAATCAGTCTGAGTTTTCAGGGATTGTTGATGCAGGCCAAACTCGTGTGGCGGGTAACAACTTAGTAAAAATTTTAGTGTGGTTCGATAACGAATGGGCCTACGCCAATCGGCTGCTTGATGTGGCACAATGTATGTTACAAAAATAGTAACAACCATAACGAAAACAATAATAGTAATAAAAACGCGATTAAAGAATATGACTATAAAAACCATGCAAGACCTGTCGTTAGACAAAAAAACAGTATTAATTAGACAAGACTTAAATGTGCCTATAAAAGAAGGGCAGGTGACATCCGATGCCCGTATTCGTGCCTCTTTGCCAACTATTAAAGCGGCATTAGAGGCGGGTGCTGCGGTTATTATTATGTCGCATTTAGGTCGTCCTATTGAGGGTGGCTCGCTAGAGGATAATGCAGAATTTTCTTTAGCCCCTGTTGCGGCACACTTATCTAAATTGCTGGATAAAAAAGTGAGCTTAGTTACCGATTATCTTAATCAAGAGTTAGCGATTGCCCCTGGTGAGGTGTGCCTTTTAGAGAATGTGCGCTTTAACAAGGGTGAGAAAAAAGATGATGACACCTTAGCCAAACAATATGCGGCACTGTGCGATGTTTATGTTATGGATGCTTTTGGTACCGCACACCGAGCTCAAGCATCAACCCATGGGGTGGCAAAATTTGCTCCTATTGCCTGTGCAGGGCCATTATTATCGGCAGAATTAAACGCCTTAACCAAGGCGTTAGATAATCCCGCTAGACCGTTAGTGGCTATTGTGGGAGGCTCTAAAGTCTCAACAAAACTTACTGTATTAGATTCGTTATCCGATAAAGTGGATCAACTGATTGTGGGCGGCGGTATTGCCAATACATTTTTAGCGGCAACCGACCATGAAGTAGGCGATTCACTGTATGAGCCTAGCTTAATTGCTGAGGCAATAAAAATTGCCAGAAAAACTCATGTACCTATTCCTGTTGATGTTGTGGTGGCAGATCGCTTTCACGAGAGTGCCGAGGCTAAAACCAAAAGCGTTGAAGAGGTTAAGGCAGGGGATATGATTTTTGATATCGGCCCACAAACCGCGGCTGAGCTAACACATATTTTACAAAATGCCGGCACCATTATTTGGAATGGCCCTGTGGGGGTTTTTGAATTTGATCAGTTTGGTAATGGCACCAAAGCATTAGGGGAGGCGATTGCCTCAAGTAAGGCGTTTTCTATTGCAGGGGGTGGCGATACCTTAGCGGCAATTGATAAATATCAGCTAGCCGATCGTATTTCGTATATTTCAACAGGTGGTGGTGCCTTTTTAGAGTTTGTAGAAGGCAAAACATTACCTGCGGTCGCGATGCTTGAATCGCGTAGTTAAAAATTTCACACTTATATTAAATAGAGCAAAGGCAATACAAGGAATTTATTATGGCACTAATTAGCTTACGACAACTTTTAGATCATGCGGCAGAGTATCAATATGGTGTACCTGCATTTAACGTCAATAACTTAGAGCAAACCCGCGCTATTATGGAGGCGGCTAGCGAAACCAATAGCCCGGTTATTATGCAAGCCTCAGCAGGGGCTAGAAAATATGCTGGCTCTAACTTTTTACGCCACATGATTTTAGCGGCAATTGAAGAATTCCCCCATATTCCTGTATGTATGCATCAAGATCATGGGGTGTCTCCGGCTATTTGTCAGCGTTCTATTCAGTTAGGCTTCTCATCAGTCATGATGGATGGCTCATTAATGAGCGATGGAAAAACTCCAGCTAGCTACGAATACAACGTAGATGTGACTAAAACTACCGTTGAAATGGCTCATGCCTGCGGTGTGTCGGTAGAAGGGGAGTTAGGTTGCTTAGGTTCACTGGAGACCGGCGATGCTGGTGAAGAAGATGGCATTGGTGCTGACGTAAAATTGACGGAAGACCAAATGCTTACCGATCCAGAAGAAGCGGCAGATTTTGTGGCTAAAACCGATGTTGATGCTTTAGCTATTGCCTGTGGTACTAGCCATGGGGCGTATAAATTTACCCGTCCGCCTACTGGGGATATCTTAGATATTAATCGTATTAAAGCGATTCATCAGCGTATTCCGGGAACACATTTAGTGATGCATGGTTCGTCATCTGTGCCACAAGATTGGCTGGCGATTATTAACGAGTTTGGTGGTGAAATCCCTGAAACCTACGGTGTGCCAGTAGAGCAAATTTGTGAAGGTATCAAACATGGTGTGCGTAAGGTCAATATTGATACAGACCTACGTTTATCATCCACAGGGGCGATTCGTCGCTACTTAGCCCAAAATCCTGCTGAGTTTGACCCCCGTAAATACCTTAAAGAAACTATGGTTGAGATGAAAAAAATCTGTATTGATCGTTACGAAGCCTTTGGCACCGCAGGTAACGCCAGTAAGATTACCCCTATTAACCTTGAAGATATGTATAAGCGCTACGAAAGCGGTGAGCTAAAGCAAACTGTACGCTAAATACAAAAAATATTAATGATTGAAGTGTTGCCCTTAGTATTAAGATTGAAGTGCAACAAAAATACGAGCAATAGCGACACTTCAATGATTGATAACCGCAGGATGCTTCTCAAAGTTACGTTAAGTTTCCCCCCAAGGGGAGTGTTAAAAAACTATATCAGTTATACTCATATTTTTTTGCCGATAGTGGTTTTTTGTGAATTTCCCCAACTTAACATTACAGCCCTTTAAAGCCGAATATAATCCAGTGCTCGATGGTGCTTTAGGCGATTATCTGGCTTTTTATAATATGACGATTTCTGACGAGAAAGCCGTTGATTATCGTATTGGCTATGTACAATCCGGTGATTATAAAATTACCTGCCAAGCATGGAAAAATAGTGAGCTAACACCTAAAGGTACCTGCGTTATTGTGCATGGGCTTTATGACCATACCGGTCTTTATGGTGGGTTAATTCGCCATTGTTTAAGTGAAGGTTACAGCGTTTTAGCCTTAGATTTACCCGGCCACGGGCTAAGCTCCGGTTATCCTACTGCTATTGATAGTTTTCAAGAATATGTTGATGCTTTGTTGGCCGCCATTGATGGTTGCGAAGAGTTTGTTGGTGCGCCCTATATTGGTATTGGCCAAAGTACGGGGGGAGCGGTATTGGCAACGGCCAAACAACAACAGCCCGAACTATGGCAAAAATTAATTTTACTGGCACCTTTGTTTTATCCCTGTAAATGGAAGATTGGCAGTATTACATATAAGCTTTTTAGCCGATGGGTACGCTCTATTCCTCGAAATTTTAAGGCCAGCACTCACGATGTGGGTTTTAGTCAGTTTGTGAAAGAGGACGACCCACTACAGGCAAAGCGTTTGTCGCTTACCTGGATAAAAGCCTTAATGCAGTGGCAAGAGCGTTTTTATGCAGAGGCTGCGCAGCAAGGGCCGACGCTTTTTATTCAAGGTGATGATGATAGAACTGTTGAGTGGAAAAAAAATCGCATTATTTATAAAACACATTTTCCAGAGTTGGAGGAATTTATTATCCACAAAGGTCGCCATCATTTAGTGAATGAAGCACCGTTTATTCGCGATCAAGTATTCTCTGCCATTAGTCGCTTTTTGCAGCGATGAGCGTTAGTGACAAGGCTTATACGATGAATGCCCTGCACTCCTTACAACAGCTTGTTAGCGCCACACTACTTACTGATCCCACCGATATACAACATTATGCTCTCGACGCCAGTTCTGCTTTTAAGCCTAATGCTTTAGCGGTTGTCTTTCCCCAATCTACCCAAGAAGTAGCCGCCATTGTGCAATGGGCGAATCAGCACAATATTGCCTTAGTGCCCTCGGGTGGCCGAACAGGGTTAAGTGGTGGGGCGGTTGCCACTAATAAAGAAGTAGTGGTTTCGTTAGAGAAAATGAATCGCATTATTGATGTGAATGCTACCGATCAACTTATTACCTGTGAGGCTGGGGTTATTACAGCAACCTTACAAGAGGAGGCTGAGAAACATGGGCTTTTTTACCCCGTTGATTTTGCTTCATCAGGCAGCAGCCAAATAGGGGGCAATGTAGCCACTAATGCTGGTGGCATTAAAGTGATTCGCTACGGCATGACACGAGATTATGTAGCAGGACTAGAAGTGGTAACCGGTAATGGCGAGATACTACAGCTAAATAACGGCCTTACTAAAAATAATACCGGCTATGATTTACGCCATTTACTGATTGGCTCTGAAGGAACTCTTGGAATTATTACTCAAGTGACTATGCGAGTGATTAATACGCCCCCTGCAAGCCAAGTGATGTTATTAGCCTTAGATGACATACCAACAGCGCTTAATATTTTAAATAAAGCCAAGCAACCATTTACCTTAGTGGCTGCAGAGATTTTTTCTGATGAATGTTTGGCAGAGGTAAAACCTGTTTTTAACTTGCCGCAACCCTGTGGTAAGGCCGCATACTATTTATTAATAGAATATGAGTTACCCGGTGATGGCACAGCATTTTTTTCAAGAATACAAAAACAATTTGCGGTTATTGATGGGGTGCTAAGCCAAAGTAAAAAGGATAAAAAAAATCTGTGGCGCTATCGTGAGCTTATCTCCCAAGCGATTGCTAGCAAAAAGCCCTATAAAAATGATGTGAGTGTTAAGGTGAGTTTATTGCCGGAGTTTACCGCCGAATTAACGCAACAGTTACAGCTAATGCCAGGCTTACAAATTTTATACTATGGGCATATCGGTGATGGAAATTTACATATTAACGTAGTGAAAAAGCACGATATCACCGAGCTAGAATTTACCAAGCAAACAGAAAAAGTCTCTCTCATGATTTCTGATGTAGTAGCACAATTTAATGGTTCGATATCTGCAGAGCATGGTATTGGCTTACTTAAAAAACACTTACTGTATCGCACACAAACACCAGAACAATTAAAGTTATTAAAGCAAATAAAATCGGTGTTTGACCCTCAGCATATTTTAAATCCTAGTAAGGTTATCGATTAGCTCACCTAAATGGGTGTATTGTTACCAGATATTTACAGTTACAGTAAAACCAATAATAGTAAAAACGATAAAAATAAAATTTAGGGGTAAACCAATGAGTGAGAATAAATCAGTGCAGCGAATTCTTGACGGCCAAGCATGGGATGATTTTTGTGATAGCTTAAAAAAGGTAGGCCATGAGGTAGTGCTTGGAGATAAAAGCCCCGATGATTTACTCACCCGTGCTGAAGGCTGGCGTTATTTAGCCCGTTTAACAAGAGCAGGGCTAGACTCATTTTTAGAGGCCTCCGACAAGCAAGCCCCTGAGTTTCGCCGCCCAGTACATGAGACCATAAAAATTGGTATGGATAACCCTGATAACGTGTATTTATCGGCACCGGTGAGTGGTGCTTATACTTACCGCATTACCGGCACCCGTGGCACGGTACATTATTTAGGTTTTGGCTCGCAAAAGGGTGGCTACGGTAAAACTGCCAGTTTAAACACCACTGGTTATTTAGAAGCCGTTGATATGGATATTAACCCTGATGGTACGTTTGAAATTATTGTCTCCCAAGAAAAACCGGCTACGGGTAATTGGTTGCCTATGAGCGCCGATACCTCGATGGTTATTTGCAGGCAAACGCGTATTGATCATAAAAATGAAATTGTTGCCAATGTGGATATAGAGCGAATTGATGGTCCTAATCAGCCTCGCTATTTTGACCCAGAGCGAATTGATCATGCCTTACAAAGTGCCGCCTTTTTTGTGCATGGCACTTCTGCGGTATTTAAGCAGTGGGCAGATGGCTTTGCCGGCCACATAAATGAGTTGCCACAGTTTGATTCTAACGTGGCTATGGCAGCAGGGGGTGACCCCAATATTGTGTATTACCACAGCGCTTTTGATATTGCTGATGATGAAGCCCTTATTGTTGAACTACATCCACCAGAATGTGATTTTTGGAACTTTCAGCTAGCGAACTATTGGATGGAGAGTTTAGATTATCGTTATTTTCCCGTGCACTTAAACAAGGGTACGGCAAAGTACCGTGATGACGGCTCGGTGCGTATTGTCGTGGCAAAAACAGACCCTAATTGCGACAACTGGATGAATACCTGTGAGCATAATACGGGGACTTTTTGTGTGCGTTGGATTCGCGCTGATGAGCATCCCACACCACAGGTTAAAAAAGTAAAACTAGCCGATGTAAGCAAAGAGTTAGCGAAGTAGGGGAATAAAAATATGAGTGATGCGATTGATATGAGTGTGGATTGGGCTTTAGCAAAAGCCCAGCAGTTAAGTGGTTTATCTGATTTTGGTAATGATGACTTTAAAGAAGGCTTAAGTGTTTTATTAAAAACCTATGATACCGCAGGCTTTAATGACAAAGGCCGTAAACATTTGCGCCGCCGTGTGGTTGATTTACTGCAAGCCCGTTTGCGAATAGAAAAAGCCTTTAAAGATTATCCGCAAATAAAAAATGAAACAATAAAACAACCGATGTACTTAACGGGTTTACCTCGAACCGGTACTTCGGCCTTGTTAAATTTATTGGGTGCAGACCCGGCAACTCGCACCATGAAATTATGGGAAGGGTTAATGCCCGATCCCTGCGAAGGCTTTGAGCACGGCAAAGATGATCCCCGTTATTTAGGCATGAAACAATGGGAAGCGGCACAACAAAAAGATTCTGACTTCGATAAAATTCATCACACCAGCGCCGATACCCCAGAGGAGTGTATCCATTTACTTAACCACACATTTCAAGATGTACAGTTTGGTATAGAAACCATGATGGAGCCTTATGCTAGCTGGTTTCAACAACAAGACTTACGCCCCAGTTACGCCTACTACAAAGAATTATTAAAAATGTTGCAGTGGCAGAGGCCGGGGGATCGTTGGTTATTAAAAAGCCCGGGGCATTTATGGGCATTAAATATACTTGAAGAAATGTTTCCTGATGTGTGCATTATTATTACCCACCGTAATCCCTTAGAGGCAGTAACCTCCTATGCCAGTATGATGGATGCCATGATGAAAAATCGTGAGTACGATAAAAAAACATTAGGGCCAATCGTAATGGAATACTTAGCCAAAAAAGTAGAGAGTAGTTTACAGCAACGTAAAACGATGGATGAAAAACGCATCTTTGATTGGCAGTTTAATGACTTTGTTGCCGACCCAATCAATACGGTTAACAGTATTTATGATTACTTTAATTTACCAATGGATAATAACGCTAAGCAAAAAATACAAAGCTACGCCGACGCACACCCTATGGGTAAGCATGGCAAGCATGAATACAATTTAAAAGAATTTGGTTTAACGGAAAAAGACATATTAGATCGATTCGCTTTTTATATTGAGCGCTTTAATGTGCCAATGGGTTAGCATTTTGTTTATCGTTAAAAGTAACTTTAAGGTATTAAAATGTTTTTAAAGCTTAGATGGTT
>CBDUPS010000016.1:0-10321 GCA_965369155.1 uncultured Spongiibacteraceae bacterium | reverse complement strand
GCTGCAAGCTCGAATGCGACAGCTGAAGAGTCAACGGCATGATAGCTACCATCATAGAGTTCAATGTTAACGTCAAGCATGGGGAAGCCAGCTAATGGGCCTGCTTCCATCATTCCCTTAAAGCCTTTTTCAATCGCAGGGAAGAATTCTTTAGGGACATTGCCACCAACAACTGTAGAGGTAAAGGTAAAGCCTTCACCTGGCTCGTTAGGTTTAATACGGTAGTCGATTTTACCAAATTGACCAGAACCACCAGACTGCTTCTTGTGAGTGTAAGAGTCTTCAATTGCTTTTGTAATAGTTTCACGATAAGCCACTTGGGGTTCACCGACTACTAACTCAACACCGTAAGTACGCTTAAGAATATCCACTTTGATATCTAGATGCAGTTCACCCATCCCTTTAAGGATGGTTTCACCAGAGTCTGCATCTGTTTCAACTCGAAACGAGGGGTCTTCTGCAACCATCTTACCAATGGCAATCCCCATTTTTTCTGCACCCGCTTTGTCTTTTGGAGCAACAGCGATAGAGATTACAGGTTCTGGGAATACCATGGCCTCAAGTGTACATGGATGCTTAGGATCACAAAGTGTATGGCCTGTTTGTACGTTTTTCATTCCTACAATTGCGATGATGTCGCCGGCTTGGGCGGAGTCAATTTCATTGCGGTCATCGGCTTGCATTTCTACCATGCGGCCAATTCGCTCGGTTTTCCCTGTGAATGAATTAAGGATGGTGTCACCTTTTTTCAGTACGCCAGAGTAAATACGCACAAAGGTTAATGCTCCAAAACGGTCATCCATTATTTTAAAGGCAAGTGCACGTAAGGGCTCTGAAGCCGATACAATAGCCTTTTCACCAGTCGGGTTCCCTTCTTCGTCAGTTAAATCCTGTGGTTCAACCTCAGTTGGGCTAGGGAGATAATCTACCACTGCATCTAACAGAAGTTGCATACCTTTGTTTTTAAATGCTGAGCCACAATAAGTGGGGAAGAACTGTAGGGTGCGAGTGCCTTCCCGAATACAGCGTTTGATGTCTTCTATAGAGGGCTCTTCTCCTTCCATGTAAGCCATCATGATATCGTCGTCCACTTCAACAGCCATTTCTATAAGCTGTTCGCGATACATTTCAACATCGTCTACCATATCAGCTGGGATGTCTTGAATGGAGAAGTTCTCAGGTTGCCCTGTCTCATCCCATACATATGCCTGGCGAGTTAATAGATCAACAACACCAGTAAATTGATCTTCGCGGCCGATGGGCAATACCATAATAAGCGGTTTAGCACCTAGTACGCTTTGAACTTGATCGGTAACGCGTATAAAGTCAGCGCCGATACGATCTAACTTGTTAACAAAAATAATACGTGATACTTCCGATTCGTTAGCATAGCGCCAGTTTGTTTCAGACTGGGGCTCAACACCACCGGATCCACAGAATACGCCTACCCCACCATCAAGCACCTTTAATGAGCGGTACACCTCAACGGTAAAGTCAACGTGTCCGGGAGTATCAATGACATTAAAGCGATGATTATTCCAAAAACAGCTAACAGCTGCAGATTGAATGGTAATGCCTCGTTCTGCCTCCTGCTCCATAAAGTCTGTGGTTGTAGAGCCGTCATGGGTGTCACCACTTTTGTGGATCTTTCCTGTGAGCTTTAGGATTCGTTCGGTTGTGGTTGTTTTGCCCGCGTCAACGTGGGCGAAAATCCCGATGTTTCTGTATAAAGATAAGTCCGTCATGATATTACTCAGTGCTGTGAATTTAACAAATGAAAAGCGCGCAGATTATACAGGATAAGCAGGCAAATAATAAAATAAAAAATAATAATTTTGCCGGAAAGCTAAACAAGCATCAGTATGGGGTTGACTCCAGTGAAATCGGCATTATTATAGCGCACCCATAACCTTAGCGATATTGTCATCGTCTTGCTTGTTGTAGAGGCGCAATATAACTAATGGGCATATTTTTTAAATACACTAATATTGAGGGCTGCTATTGTGGCGAAGGAAAAATTTGAGCGTACAAAACCCCATGTTAACGTGGGTACTATTGGCCATGTTGACCATGGTAAAACGACATTGACTGCAGCGTTAACGCGTGTGGCAGCAGAAGCTTATGGTTCGGGAGCGGCAGTAGCGTTTGACGGTATTGATAATGCCCCAGAAGAGCGTGCCCGTGGTATTACCATTGCGACTTCTCACGTTGAGTACAGTACTCCTGGGCGTCATTACGCTCACGTAGATTGCCCAGGTCACGCCGATTATGTAAAAAACATGATTACTGGTGCGGCGCAGATGGATGGTGCTATTTTGGTATGTGGCGCAACTGATGGCCCAATGCCGCAAACTCGCGAGCATATCTTGTTGTCTCGTCAGGTTGGTGTTCCTTATGTTGTGGTCTTTTTAAATAAAGCGGACCTACTTGCGGAAGATTGCGGTGGTGCGGATAGCGAAGAATATGAAGAGATGCGCGAATTGGTTGATATGGAGCTTCGTGATCTTTTAAGTCAGTATGATTTTCCTGGTGACGACACGCCTATTATTATGGGGTCGGCATTAATGGCGCTAGAAGGTCGTGATGATAATGGTTTGGGTACTTCTGCCGTTGTTAAGCTTCTTGAGACATTAGATACATATATTCCTGATCCAGAGCGTGCTATTGATGGTGCATTCCTTATGCCTATCGAAGATGTGTTCTCTATCTCCGGCCGTGGTACTGTTGTTACCGGTCGTGTAGAGCGCGGTATTGTTAACACGGGTAACGAAGTAGAGATTATTGGTATTCGCGACACTCAAAAGACTACCTGTACAGGTGTTGAGATGTTCCGCAAATTGCTTGACGAAGGTCGTGCGGGTGAGAATATTGGTGTATTGCTTCGTGGTACTAAGCGTGAAGATGTTGAGCGTGGTCAAGTATTGGCTAAGCCTGGCAGTATTACGCCGCACACTAAGTTTGAGGCAGAAGTGTATGTGTTGGGTAAAGATGAGGGTGGTCGTCATACGCCATTCTTTAATGGATACCGTCCACAGTTTTACTTCCGTACTACGGATATTACCGGTGCTTGTGACTTGCCAGAAGGAACCGAGATGGTAATGCCTGGTGATAACGTACAGATGACGGTTACTTTGATTAACCCAATTGCGATGAATGAAGGCTTACGCTTTGCGATTCGTGAGGGTGGCCGTACAGTTGGTGCAGGTGTTGTTGCTAAGATTATTCAGTAATAGTTAGTGGTGGTTCATGAGTGAGAGCCTCGGAAGGGGCTCTTTTTTTGGATGTTATTTTTTTGTGGGAGTTTTGCGAATATTCTTTGTTATTTTGCTTGACAGTAGTTTAGCTTATCACTAATATTCGCACTCCTTTTTAGAGGAGCTCTTGTTGAGTCCTCAGGCATTTTGGAGTTGTAGTCAGATGCAGAACCAACGAATTCGCATTCGGCTTAAAGCATTTGATCACAAGTTGATTGATGCTTCGGCATTAGAAATAGTAGAGACAGCTAAGCGGACAGGCGCCCAAGTTCATGGCCCAATCCCTTTGCCAACCCGTAGAGAGAGTTTTACGGTATTGGTTTCCCCGCATGTTAACAAGGATGCGCGGGACCAGTATGAAATACGCACCCATAAACGGTTGTTAGATATTGTTGAGCCGACTGATAAGACGGTTGACGCGCTGATGAAGCTCGATCTAGCAGCAGGTGTGGAAGTGCAGATTAGCCTAGGCTAGTTATAGACGATTTTGCGCAGGGTTCGCCCTGTTTTTGTGTAACGCTCTGAGATTGGGCGGCCATAGCGGGTAAAAGCCCCGTACACTGAGAGGAATGAAGATGACTATTGGTATTGTCGGCCGCAAAAGCGGTATGACTCGTATATTTACGGATGAGGGAGTGTCAATTCCGGTGACGGTGATTGAGGCTCAGCCTAATCGTATTACTCAAGTAAAAACTATTGAATCAGATGGCTATGATGCTGTTCAGGTTACCGTTGGTGATCGTCGTGCAAGCCGTGTGAGAAAATCTGCTGCGGGTCATTTTGCGAAGGCGGGTGTTCAAGCTGGTAGAGGTTTGTGGGAGTTTACGGGTGCACTTGAGGGTGCGGCGTTAGGTTCAGATCTTGCCATTGAGGTTTTTCAATCGGGCCAAAAAGTTGATGTAACTGCTCGCTCGAAGGGTAAAGGTTTTCAGGGTGGAGTTAAGCGCTGGAATTTTGCTATGCAAGATGCTACTCATGGTAACTCGCTTTCTCATCGTGCTCCTGGTTCTATTGGACAGTGTCAAACACCGGGTCGTGTTTTTAAGGGTAAGAAAATGGCGGGCCATATGGGTGATCGTCAAGTGACTGTTCAAAATCTTGAGGTTGTTCGTGTGGATGCAGAAAAGCAGTTGATTTTTGTTAAGGGTGCTGTTCCCGGTGCTCCAGGCGGCGACGTTGTCATTAAGCCAGCGGTTAAGGCTAAGGCGTAAGGAGATCGGTATGGAACTATCAATAAATAATGGTGGAAGTGTTCAGGTCTCTGATGCGGTTTTTGGTCGTGACTTTAATGAAGATTTGGTGCATCAGGTTGTAACTGCTTATTTGGCGGCTGGTCGTCAAGGCACAAAGGCACAGAAAAATCGTGCGGCTGTTAGTGGCGGTGGTAAAAAGCCTTGGAGACAAAAGGGTACGGGTCGTGCTCGTGCCGGTACAATTCGCGGGCCTATTTGGCGTGGGGGCGGTGTTACTTTTGCAGCTAAGCCACAAGATCATAGTCAGAAAGTTAATAAAAAGATGTACCGTGCAGCGGTGCAAACTATTTTGTCTGAGTTGGCTCGTCAAGAGCGTTTGGTGGTGGTTGAATCTTTATTGCTTGCTGAGCCAAAAACAAAGCTCTTGGTTGAGCGGTTGTCGGGGTTGGGTGCTAAAGAAGCGCTTATTATTACAGAGGAAGTGAATACGAATCTTTTTCTGGCCTCTCGTAACCTGATTAAGGTGAATGTTTGTGATGTGGCGGCAATTGATCCTGTTAGTTTAGTGGCTTATGACAAGGTAGTTGTCACAGTTGCTGCGCTTAAGAAGTTTGAGGAGGTATTAGGATGAATAAGGAAAGACTATATACCGTTATTCAAGGTCCACATATCTCTGAGAAAGCGACTATTGTGGCAGATGATTCGGAGCAGTTTGTTTTTAAGGTGTCGACAGATGCGACTAAGCTTGAAATTAAAAAAGCAGTTGAATTGCTTTTTAAGGTTGATGTGAAGGCTGTTCGCGTGGCAAATGTTAAGGGCAAGCGAAAAATGAATCGCTTTGGCTTTTTTCGTAAGCCAAGTTGGAAAAAAGCATATGTACGGCTGGCGCAGGGTCAAGATATTGATTTTGCGGCAGTTGAGTAGGGGAAGTAAAAATGGCAATTGTTAAATCAAAACCAACATCTCCAGGCCGTCGCTTTGTTGTTAGGGTTGTTAACCCTGATTTGCATAAGGGCGGTGCTTATAAGCCTCTACTTGAGAAGCAGTCAAGGAACGGTGGGCGTAACAATACAGGTCGTATTACTACTCGTCATATCGGTGGCGGGCATAAGCAGCATTATCGGCTTGTGGACTTTAAAAGAAACAAAGACGGTATTCCTGCAAAAGTTGAGCGTATCGAATATGATCCGAATCGTTCTGCAAATATTGCATTAATATTGTATGCAGATGGCGAGCGTCGTTATGTGATTGCGTCGCGTAACATGAAGGCAGGCGATGAGTTGTTCTCTGGTGAGCAATCACCTATTAAAGAAGGAAATACATTACCTCTGAAAAATATGCCGGTTGGTAGTGTTATTCACTGTATAGAATTAAAGCCGGGTAAAGGTGCGCAGGTTGCACGTAGCGCAGGTACTTCTGCTCAGTTAATTGCCCGTGAAGGTCGTTATGCTACGCTAAGATTGCGTTCTGGTGAAACAAGACGTGTTCTTTTGGAGTGTCGTGCAACATTAGGTGAAGTGTCTAATAGTGAGCACAGTCTTCGCAAATTAGGTAAAGCTGGTGCGTCTCGCTGGCGTGGTGTTCGTCCAACGGTTCGTGGTGTTGCAATGAACCCAGTAGATCACCCGCATGGTGGTGGTGAAGGTCGTACATCAGGTGGTCGTCATCCAGTAACACCTTGGGGTGTTCCGACCAAGGGTTACAAAACCCGTAAGAATAAGCGTACGGATAAGCAAATTATTCGTCGTCGTAACTCGAAATAAGGGAAGGGGATTAACTCGTGCCACGTTCATTAAAAAAAGGCCCATTTATAGATCTTCACTTATTAAAAAAAGTGGAAGTTGCTGTTGAGAAAAACGAAAAGCGTCCTATCAAGACTTGGTCGCGTCGTTCTATGATTTCGCCAGATATGATTGGTTTGACAATAGCGGTTCATAATGGTCGTCAACATGTTCCTGTGTTTGTAACAGAGGATATGGTTGGCCACAAGTTAGGTGAGTTTGCGCCAACGCGTACTTACCGTGGACATATTGCTGATAAGAAAGCGAAGCGATAGGAGCAAGATGATGGAAGTTTCAGCGAGATTAAAAGGCGCACAAGTATCTGCTCAGAAGGCTCGACTTGTTGTTGATCAGATTCGTGGAAAGAATGTTGAAGAAGCTTTAGATTTACTTACTTTTAGCAAGCAGAAGTCGGCGCTAATTGTTAAGAAATTATTGGACTCGGCAATAGCAAATGCAGAGCACAATGAAGGTGCTGATGTGGATGAGTTGCGAGTTTCAAGTGTTTTTGTTGATGAGGGGAGAACGCTTAAGCGCATTAAACCTCGAGCTAAGGGGCGCGCTGATCGTATACTCAAGCGCAGTTGCCATATCACAATTAATGTAGCGGACAGCTAAGGTTTATACGATGGGTCAAAAAGTACATCCTATTGGTATTCGATTAGGTATTGTTAAAGAGCATAACTCTATTTGGTATGCAGATGGTCGAACTTACGCAAAGAATTTAATCAACGATATTCAGGTTCGTGAATATGTTGAGAAACGATTAGACAGCGCTTCGGTTAGCCGGGTGGTTATTAAGCGTTTGGCTCAGGCCGCAGAAGTTATTATTTATACTGCGCGCCCAGGTATCGTTATCGGCAAAAAGGGCGAGGATATTGATAAGCTTCGTGCTGATTTACGAACTAAAATGGGTGTGCCGGTTGAGGTTAAAGTTGAAGAAATTCGTAAGCCGGATCTAGATGCAAAATTGGTTGCCCAGAATGTGGGGCAGCAACTTGAGCGTCGGGTTATGTTCCGTAGAGCCATGAAGCGTGTTGTGCAGAATGCTATGCGCCAGGGTGCAGAAGGAATTAAAGTTCAGGTTGGTGGTCGTTTAGGTGGTGCGGATATTGCTCGATCAGAGTGGTATCGAGAAGGTCGAGTTCCATTGCATACGCTTAGAGCAGATATTGATTATGCAACTTATGAGGCTATGACAACTTATGGGATTCTGGGGATTAAAGTCTGGATTTTCAAAGGTGAAGTAATTGGTAGCGCAAAGCAGGAGCAGCCTGCAATAGCGAAGAAGTAAGCTAACTAAAGGGTTCGGTAAAGATGTTACAGCCAAAACGGACAAAATTTCGCAAGACTCATAAAGGCCGCAATAGAGGTCTAGCCCATCGTGGTAGTAAAGTGAGTTTTGGTGAGTATGGATTAAAAGCTACGGGTCGTGGACGTATTACGGCAAGACAAATTGAATCTGCTCGTCGAGCGATGACTCGGCATATTAAACGTGGCGGAAAAATTTGGATTCGCGTTTTCCCAGATAAACCTATTACGGGCAAGCCTTTAGAGGTTCGTCAGGGTAAAGGTAAGGGTAACGTTGAATATTGGGTAGCACAAATTCAACCTGGTAAGGTTTTGTACGAGGTGGAAGGGGTTACAGAGGAGCTTGCACGCGAGGCTTTTAATCTTGCGGCGGCGAAGCTACCTGTTCCAACAGTATTTGTTAAAAGAACGGTGATGTGATGAAGGCAAAAGAATTACAAGGTCAATCCGTTGAACAACTCAAGGAAGCGCTACTTGACCTTAGAGAAGGGCAGTTTAAATTGCGAATGGGTAAGGCAACAGGACAATTGACGCAAACGCATTTGCTAAAACAGTCTCGACGCGATATTGCTCGTGTTAAAACAGTATTGACTGAGAAGGCGGGTAACTGAAATGTCAGAGCAAGAAAAAATAGGTCGTACATTAACCGGAAAAGTGGTTAGTGACAAAATGGATAAAAGTATTACGGTGCTGGTTGAACGACGAGTAAAGCATCCTATGTATGGGAAGTTTATGACTCGCTCATCTAAAATTCATGCGCATGATGAGTCAAATCAGTGTGTGATGGGTGACGTAGTAACAATTAAAGAAACGCGGCCGATATCCAAAACAAAATCTTGGATGTTGGTAAATATTGAAGGGCGAGCAAAGCAGATATAAGTTTGTAGGCTAGGGCTGTATTGGAGCAATACAAGAATGATTCAGACAGAAAGTTATTTAGATGTAGCTGACAATAGCGGAGCACGACGAGTAATGTGTATCAAGGTGCTTGGTGGGTCAGGCCGTCGTTATGCTCGTGTTGGTGATGTAATAAAAGTGACGGTAAAAGACGCTATTCCGAGAGGAAAAGTGAAAAAAGGCCAGGTAATGAACGCCGTTGTAGTTCGTACTAAAAAAGGTGTTCGTCGTCCTGATGGTTCATTGATTAAGTTTGATGACAACGCTGCCGTATTACTGAACCAACAGTTAGCACCCATTGGAACCCGTATTTTTGGCCCAGTTACTCGTGAGTTACGGTCTGAACGGTTTATGAAAATTATTTCCCTTGCACCAGAAGTATTGTAAGCACGGGCTTGGTTGAGGTAAGAAAAATGCGCAAGATTAAGCAAAATGATGAAGTAATTGTCATTGCAGGCAAAGATAAGGGCAAGCATGGAAAAGTGCTTAAGTTAGTGGGTGATGAGCGAGTGCTTGTTTCTGGCGTCAATATAATGAAGCGCCACACTAAACCTAATCCACATGCTGGTATAGCTGGTGGGATTATTGAGAAAGAAGCTGCTTTACATGTTTCTAATATCGCGATAGTTAACCCTGAAACAAATAAGGCTGACCGCGTTGGTATAAAAGTGGTTGAAGGAAAGAAAACAAGAATATTTAAGTCTTCAGGTAATCCTATTGATGCATAGGTGTGGAATGACCCAGATGAAAGTATCAGGAAAAAATAATGGCTAGGTTAAAACAGTTTTACAAAAATGAAGTAGTTGCAAAGCTACAAGAAGAGTTAAATCTTTCTAATGTAATGGAAGTGCCGCGTATTACGAAAATTACCGTAAATATGGGTGTGGGTGAAGCTCTGGGCGACAAAAAGATTCTTGAGAATGCGGTAAAAGATCTTGAGAAAATTACGGGCCAAAAAGTAGTGGTTACCTTAGCTAGAAAATCTATCGCTGGGTTTAAAGTGCGGGAAGGCTGGCCTATAGGTTGTAAGGTAACATTGCGTAGTGATCGCATGTATGAATTTCTTGATCGTCTTATCAATGTGGCTATTCCACGTATTCGTGACTTTAGAGGTATTAGCCCTAAGTCATTTGATGGTCGCGGGAACTTTGCAATGGGTGTTACAGAGCAGTTGATTTTTCCTGAGATTGATTATGATAAAGTAGATGCGATTCGTGGTTTAGATATTGCTATTACTACAACAGCACGAACAAATGATGAAGGCCGAGCGTTATTAAAAGCGTTTAACTTCCCTTTTAAGAACTGAGGATCTAAAAGCATGGCAAAAGCCTCGATGGTTGCCCGTGAGAAAAAACGGGAAAGAACAGTAGAAAAGTATGCCGCTAAACGCGCTGAGTTAAAGCAAGTTATTGGTAATATTAATGCATCAGATGATGAGAAGTGGGCTGCGCAAATTGCTTTGCAAAAGCTACCTCGCAATGCTAGCCCTGCTCGTTTGCAGCGTCGTTGTCAGGTTACTGGTCGTCCTCATGGCGTCTATCGTAAATTTGGCCTATGCCGTAATC
This sequence comes from uncultured Spongiibacteraceae bacterium, assembly GCA_965369155.1. Classification (GTDB taxonomy): domain Bacteria; phylum Pseudomonadota; class Gammaproteobacteria; order Pseudomonadales; family CBDUPS01; genus CBDUPS01. The sequence continues at coordinate 320 of CBDUPS010000016.1, read as the reverse complement.
AGTTACGTCAAGCAGCAATGCGTGGTGATGTTCCTGGATTGGTTAAAGCTAGTTGGTAATGAGTATTCTCTGCTGAGTTCGCAGAGAGAAGGAGAGTAAATAATGAGTATGCAAGATCCATTAGCTGACATGCTGACGCGCATTCGTAATGGGCAAATGGTTGAGAAACAATTTGTTTCTTTACCATCGTCCAAGTTAAAAGTTGCTGTGGCAACGGTGCTAGAAAGCGAAGGGTATATTAAGGGTTTTTCGGTTGACGAAGGTAATGGTAAGCCTGAGCTTAAAATAGAGCTCAAGTATTTTGAGGGTAAGCCTGTTAT
>CBDUPS010000015.1:0-10487 GCA_965369155.1 uncultured Spongiibacteraceae bacterium | reverse complement strand
TGGCTTTATGGATGTATGTAAGCATTGCGTTTGTTGTGGGCAACTTAGCCTTTATTGGTATTGGTGGGGGAATCCATTACTGGTATTACGTAAAAAACAAACAAAAGGCATCCCAATGGAAGCTACAACCGAAAAAGTTTTTATCGAAAAAACTAGCTCGGGAGGCCATGTTACTGGGCTTATTTAATTACAATCTTGCCTCGATGTCTTTTGGGGTGATTTTCTGGGGAGTATTTGAGAAGGGGTGGTCACGACTATATTATGACTTTAATGATTACGGTTGGGATTGGACGATACTTAGTGTTTTCCTTTGTTGGCTGTTTATCGAAACATGTGCTTTTTATGTCCATGCAGGCAGTCATATCGGCTGGTTTTATAAAAAAATTCACTATATTCATCATCGATATACGGCGCCTACCTTTTGGACAATTTCAGCGATGCATCCATTAGAGTGGGTGATACATGCGTCGTATATTATTTTGCCTATTTTTATTTTTCCCATGCATATTGGTGCGTATTTGTTTGTTATGGTTTGTACCTTTATTGCCGGTTATTGGGATCATTGTGGGATAAAACTGCCGTTTGAGCTGCCTTTGCATGGCTCTAATCGATTTCATGATGATCACCATAAGTATTTTCATGTGAACTTTGGCTTTACCTGTAGTCTGTATGACAAGATTCACGATACCGTTCGTCGAGATGGGCATCATTATACCGAGCAGTCTTTTGCTGGGGGTAAAGGCATTGTACGAAAGCCAGAGCTCTTAGGGGATAAAGCGATAGGCCCTCGAACCGATTATTCAAAAGCAATAGACCCAGTAGTTGATTAAAAACAATAAAATAAAAAGAAAGAGAGAACAGGAAAAACATCATGGAAAATACTATTTCTTATGCCATGCAAAACGAGGATGCAACACAGGCTTTAGTATATTTTAACGCTCCCAGCGCATTAAAAGATTGGAGCTTCTTAGCAATAGAATGGATGATCATTATTGGTTTTGTATTAACCCTTTGTCATGCTGTTCGTCATTCTCGCCAGAGTGGTTCTCCGGCGGCACTACTAACCTTTACTATGGCCTTACTGTATGGTTTGGTCATGGATATAGTGTCTTATTACACCGTAGAAAATTTCTGGCATGGGGAGTTCTCGGTGATGTTTCTTTATAATAGGCTGCCACTGTATATCGTCTTTTTCTACCCATCTGTTATGTATCATGTCTATATGACTATTCGTCGCTACGAATTTAAACCAGCAACGGAGGCTATTAGTACAGCATTTTTTGCAGGCACCTTTTATTTGATTTTTGATAATTTTGGCCCGCAGGTTGGTTGGTGGATTTGGGATAGGGCAGACCCTACAACATGGCCTTATGTGAGTAGTGTTCCTTTAACAAGCTATCATTGGTTTTTCTTATTTACTGGGGCATTTGCTTATATCGCACGTATTGTTTGCTGGACATGGACCCAAGAAGGCAAAAGCACAGGTTTGATTACAGTAGCTTTAATTACATCACCCATCACTATTATACTTTTAGGGTCGGTGCTTTTTATTCCTTATAATTTATTCGCTAAAAATATGCCCCCTTGGGATATGATGCCTTGGGATGCGTCATTGATTGGGGCATCTTTAGTTCATGCCATCACCTTTTTTGTTGCAGGCTTGGTTTTTGTACTTAATTATAAAAAAGTGCGCGCTCCCCGTGATAAGTTACTTATGGTGTTCCCATTAATGTACTTGGTGGGGCATTTGTACCTTTATATTGCCAAATTCTCTTTGTTTTTTAACATTAGTAGTGATGGATTAACCAGTGAAGGGTTAGCAGTGGGCAACTTATTAGCTGCAATGATGGCTATAGTGGCCTCTATCGCGGTTGTATTGGTGAGTCACCCTAGTGATGCTGAGCCTTGATGTTGTAAAGCGATATTGCAAGGCGATGTTGTGGTGAGTCTGTAAATATTATATTAAAAAGACCCGTTATTTTTCTTACGGGATTTTTTTAGCACAGCATGGTTAAGTGTATTACAATGCCGCCTTTGACTTTTTCCGTCACCGCTAACGGATAAGCGACCAAGGCATATATTTAGTCATGATAATAAAAATAAAAAAATGGCCGGTGCGTTATGCATTGATGTCATTTCTGATGGTACAAAGCTTATATTCTGTTGCTGAGGTTGTTTTAGCCTCTGAGCAAGCACCTATATCGCTAACCGATTCAGTCACATCAGCTAAAAGTTTCCACCCCGCTTTAAAGCAGGCGGAAAGCCGCATGCATATAAGTAAAGCTGAGGAGAATGAAGCAAAGGCTGGGTTTTATCCTCAAATTCGTGGTAGCTATAGCACCGGTGAGGAATACGCAGATACGCAATCAACTCGTTCTTTTTTAAATGGCTCTAATAAAGAGTATGTTGAAAAATGGAGCGTAAGCCTGAGGCAGCATATTTTTAATGGGCTTGAGACAGAAAAACGGGTGTCAGCTGCAGGCTATAACGCAGAATCATCAGAGTATGCCTATGAGGATACCGCAAATCGTATTGCTATGCAGGCAATACAACTCCATTTAAATGTTTTAAAGTCAAAAGCTCTTTGGCTAGAGGCGATTGAAAATACCCGACACCATCAAGATTATGCATCTCATATACGCCGAAAAGTAGAGCAAAAAATCATTGGCTCAGAAAAACTGGCTCAGGCGGAGTCTAGACTGGCGTTAGCCCAAACAGCAGAAATTAACAGCCGCTCACAATTAGCACAAAGTCGATTAAGTTATTTTGAGTTCACCGGAGTAAAGCCCAATCATTTATTAGAGGCTGTCTTGCCCGATGATGATATTGGTGAATTCCCCGTTGTATTCGAGCAATCATTACAAAAAAATCTACAAATTAAGCAGGCACAAGCCGCCGTTTTTGCCGCAAAAAGTACACAAAAAGCAGCGCAAGGCAGCTTTTACCCTAAGGTTGAGTTTGTTGCCAGTGGTAATAAAAGTGACTCTTCTGCGGATAATACCTTTACTCAAGACGATGACCCTTTGGTGAATACATTTGTGGGATTTGAAGTGAATTACCAGTTTTTTTCAGGTGGTGCAGACTGGGCTCGTTCAAAACGGATGCAATATCGATATGAAGAAGCCCAGTACAAGCTAGAAACGGTTGAGCGGGATACAAGGGAAGAGTTATCTAAATCGTTGACTGAGTTTAACTCACTCAAACAACAGCAGCCACAACTGGCAACTTATGCAGATAACTCAAAAACAGTGTTGGACTCTTATACTGAACAGATTTTAGTAAATCGTATTTCGTTATACGACTTATTAAACCAACAGAACGAATATTTTAGTGCAAAAACGAAATTAATCGAAAATCGTTATGCCTTAATTAGATCGTATTATTATATTAAGTTTTTAACAGGCCAGTTAGTGGTTGAATAATTAAGTGTGTAATGTATTGAGAAAGGCTGAAAAACAGAATCATGAGTGAACAAGAATTAGAAGTTGCTGTAACTAATGACGGCCCATCAGGGGACGCCTTGCTTGATGCGTTGATGCTGCTGTTTCGTTTTTACGGGCATCACTTTACCAGCGATCAATTAACCGCTGGTGTTATTTTATCAAATGAGCGTTTAACACTTGAGACTATGGATGAGGTGATTGAGCGTGCGCACTTTGATTACAAGCAAGAAAGGTTAAAAATAGCTGATATACCCCAATTAACGCTGCCTGTTTTAATGCAAGGTAAAGACGGGGAGTGGATTGTTCTATTAAGTAAATCCTCAGACAATTCAGCTGAAGTGGTTTTATCAAGCCAGCCCCATGGAAAACAAAAAATTAGCTGTGCGGCTTTAACCGAGGCTACGACAGGGGAAGTGGTTTTTTTACGGCCTAAAGTATCCTCTGATCATAGAGACTTAATACCCGATTTGGACTCCATTCCAGCTTGGTTTTGGGGGACTATCAAAGAAAATACCAATATTTATGCCTACGCATTGCTTGCGGGTGTCATGATTAATTTATTCTCCTTGGTCACGCCGTTTTTTACCATGGCAGTGTACGACCGTGTTATTCCAAACAACGCTATGAACAGTCTCGTTGCATTGTCTATTGGTATTATGGTTATTCGAGTATTTGATTTAATTGGGAAGATTATTCGTGTTTATTTGCTTGATGTGGCCAGTAGGCGAGTAGATATGAGTATTGGTACACGGCTTTTTGCAAAGGTTTTGTCAATTAAAGAATCAGCTCGTTACACCAGCTCGGGGCAGATGGCCTCAACGATTAAAGAATATGAAGGAATGCGAGACTTCTTTACCTCGGCCACACTTGTGCTTATTAGTGATATTCCTTTTGCGCTGGTCTTTATTGGGGTCATTGCCTTACTAGGAGGCTGGATTGCAATATGGCCTGCTATCGCCGCTATTTTAATTGTGGCGATGAGTTTGTATTTGCACGTTCCCATTGGTAAAGAAATACATAGAACCATGGAGGACTCGGTAAAGAAGAATGGATTATTGTTTGAGACATTCAATGGCTTTCAGACGATAAAGGCATTAGGTGCTGAGCTGTGGGCACGTCGTCGTTGGAATGATTTGTTGACCACAACGGTTATTTCTTCATTAAAAGTAAAGTTTTATAGCGCACTAGGTAGCAATATTTCATCTACCTTAATTGCTATGGTTTCGGTTGCTATTGTGATTCATGGTGCCATTTTAGTTGGCAGAGCAGAGCTTACAACGGGTGCGTTGATTGCCTGTGTGATGATTGGTATGCGCGGTATTTCGCCCTTAGGCCAGCTTGGACCATTGGTGGTGAATTATTATCAGGCTCGTATGGGGTTAGATGATTTAAACCGTGTATTTACGTCTGAGTCAGAGCGTCCAGAGGGGGTTAAATTTGTTTCTGTACCGCGCCTTCAAGGGCAAATAGAGTTCCGTGATGTTGTGTTCTCTTATCCTAATCGCGGCAAGGTTATGGATGGAGTGTCTTTTTTAATTAAGCCTGGTGAGCGAGTTGCTATTTTAGGCCGTATTGGTACAGGTAAAACAACATTAATGAGGCTGTTATTAAATCTCTATCAGGCGGAGTCAGGTTCAGTTTTACTGGATGGTGTTAATGTTGAGCGGATTGACCCCAACCAATTACGTGTGCAAATAGGTTATGCCCCCCAAGAGCTTGCGTTGTTTTCTGATAGCATGCGCGTCAATGTGGGCTTTCGTGATCCGACTCTGACAGATGAGGAAATTCAAGAGGCAATCAAAGTAGCGGGTCTTGAGGCGTTAGTTGAGTCTTTTGAGATGGGCCTCGATATGCCTATTGGGGAAAGAGGTGAAGGTTTGTCAGGGGGGCAAAGACAGTCGGTAACCCTTGCTCGTGCAGTGGTAGGTAAACCGAAAATATATTTATTTGACGAACCAACGAGCTTGATGGATAACACAACAGAGGCGCAGGTGTTACAACGCTTAAATGAACACACTAAGGGGTCTACACTCTTACTCATTACACATAGGCCTCAGCTGTTAGCGATGGTTGATCGGATTATTGTTTTTGATGCTGGAAAAATAGCAATGGATGGTCCAAAAGAAGCGGTATTAAAAGCATTAAGTGGCGCCGGACAAGCTAAGCCTACTCAAGGAGCTAATAATGTTACAGGATAAAACATTTTTTGAGCCTGGTACCGATGTTATGAAGGGGCCTAGGCAAGTTATTATTGGCTTGTTAATCACCATGATTTTGTTTTTTGTGGCTTTTGTTTTGTGGGCTTTTTTTGCCAAACTTGACGTAACGGTCGCGGCTATGGGTAAGGCCGTCCCATCCGCACAATTACAGGTGGTACAAAATTTAGAAGGTGGAATTGTTGAGTCGATATTAGTAAGCGAAGGTGACCGAGTAACTAAAGGCCAAGTTTTGCTGACTATTGATCAAACCAGTTTTGCGGCATCATTAAAAGAACAAGAGTCTGAATATCGTGGCCTACAGGCACGCTTAGTTCGCTTAAAGGCTGAGGCAAAAAATCTAACAACACTAACATTTCCCGAATGGCTTAAGGATTATCCTGATTTGTTGGCTCGCGAAGAGTTGTTGTTTCAGCGTCGCCTAGAAGATTGGCAGTCAAAAAAACAAGTATTAGAAGATCAACTTAATCAAAAAAAATTAGCATATAAAGAGCTAGAAACAAAAATTGTATATCAGAAACGTAGTGTTGATATCGCCACTAAAAAACTTGCAGCCAATAAACCGTTATTAGAAACAGGCTCTATTTCAGAGTTAGAGCTACTGGCCTTGAAAGGCGAGCTTAATGGGCTTGAGGGTGATTTAAATATTCAAAAAGTGTCTAAAGATCGGGTGATGGCCGAGATAAAAGAAATCAACTCTAGAATTGAGAATCAACAGGCTACTATTCGTTCGGAGTCCTTAAAAGAATACAACGAGGTTATGATACGGGTAGAGTCTCTTGAGGCCGGAATTAAAGATGGCAAATATAAAGTTGCACGGCGAATTGTAAAGTCACCGGTAAATGGTGAGGTGAACCGTATCCTTGTTAATACCATTGGTGGTGTTATTAAGCCTGGAGATGATTTAGTTGAAATCGTGCCGGTGGAAGATAAGTTATTACTTGAACTTATTGTCTACCCTAAAGATATTGGTTTTATCGCACCTAATCAAAAAGCGGCTATTCGTTTTTCTGCCTATGATTCTGCTGTATTTGGTGCTTTGGATGGGAAAGTAACTAAGATTGGTGCGGATACCTTATCTGATAAAGAGGGTAGAACTTTTTATCAAGTAGTTGTTACTGCAGAGAAAAATTATTTAGGTAGTAAAGAAAAGCCAATGTTGTTAATTCCAGGAATGGAAGCGACGGTACAAATTACCACAGGTAAAAGAACAGTGATGGATTACATTATGAAGCCCATCGTGAGATTACGCGATAGAGCGATTAGAGAGCGTTAAAATAAGAGGTAGGTTTTTTAGTTGGCGCGCTGGGGAGGATTCGAACCCCCGACCCTCTGGTTCGTAGCCAGATACTCTATCCAACTGAGCTACCAGCGCGTCACTAAAAGAGCGCGTAATATATTGAAGCTAGCCGCATTAGTCAACAGAACAATGGGTTTTTATTTCTATTTAAAAGAATTAATCGTTTTTACAAGGAGACATGCTGTCTAAACAGCAGTCAACAACTGTTAAGGCTTGTGTTTTTATAAAAGAATACGATTAACGGCAAGTGATTTATTTGATTGAAGTCAACTTTCACTGTAAATTAACGCCTCATTTTTTGTTCTACACAATTTTTTACTTAGGAGATAACATTGATGGACATAACCTTAATGGAGCAAGGTTACCAGCTGCTGTTTTACGGCATGGGGGTTGTGTTCGTGTTTTTATCTTTATTAGTGGTCTGTGTTAGTGTTATGTCGTTATTGGTTAACAGGTTCTTTCCTGAGCCTGTACAGATAAAAAAACCAGTAACAATGGCTAAAGTTTCGCTTTCTAGTGTTAACAACACCCCAGACCCACATCTTTTGAAGGTGATTGCTGCAGCAGTTGAGCAGCATCGCGCAAGTAAAAAGCAGTAATTATTATCACAAATTATCCATATTCTGGTCTGTCCATTTGATATGAAAGGTTCTGAACTATGAGTGAAGAAAATAAACCTTTAGGTATTACCGATGTTGTTCTTCGGGATGCACATCAGTCACTATTTGCTACACGGATGCGTTTAGATGACATGCTACCTATTGCCGCTAAGCTTGATAAAGTGGGTTTCTGGTCTTTAGAAAGCTGGGGTGGAGCAACTTTTGATGCGTGTATTCGTTACTTAGGAGAAGACCCTTGGGAGCGAATTCGCGAGTTAAAAAAGGCGATGCCAAACACGCCGCAACAAATGTTATTGCGTGGGCAAAACATCTTAGGTTATCGGCATTATGCTGATGATGTAGTACGTAAATTTGTTGAAAGAGCTGCGGTAAGTGGTATTGATGTTTTCCGTATCTTTGATGCGATGAATGATCCGCGTAACTTAGAGACGGCTATTCAGGCTGTTTTAGAAGAAGGTAAGCATGCGCAGGGGACCATTTCTTATACGGTGAGCCCCGTACATACCATTGATATGTGGGTTAACTTAGCCAAGCACATTGAAGGTATGGGTGCTAACTCGCTATGTATTAAAGATATGGCGGGCTTGTTACGTCCTTATGTGGCTTATGAGTTGGTGAGTAAATTAAAGCAAACGCTTAATATTCCGGTTCATATGCACTCCCATGCCACTACAGGCTTATCAACGGCAACGGCATTAAAGGCGATAGAAGCGGGTATTGATAATGTGGATACGGCTATATCTTCTATGAGCATGACCTACGGGCACTCTCCAACGGAATCTATCGTGGCAATGTTAGAAGGTACATCAAGAGACACGTATCTTGATATTAACTTATTAGAAGAAATTGCTAGCTACTTCAGAAATGTGCGTAAAAAATATGCTGCCTTTGAGGGTTCTTTACGGGGGGTTGATTCACGTATTTTAGTGGCTCAGGTTCCAGGGGGCATGTTAACTAACATGGAAAACCAACTCAGAGAGCAAGGCGCTACCGATAGAATCGATGAGGTATTGAGTGAAATACCCAAAGTACGCAAAGACTTGGGTTATATTCCGCTAGTAACCCCTACTTCACAGATTGTAGGTACTCAGGCTGTTATTAACGTACTCACCGGCGAACGATATAAATCCCTCTCAAAAGAAGCCGCAGGCGTGTTACGAGGCGAGTATGGGGCAACTCCAGCGCCAATGAATGCCGAATTACAAAAGCGTGCTTTAGATGGTGATGAATTAATGACGTGTCGACCCGCTGATAAAATCAGCCCTGAAATGGACAAGCTTACTGAGGAGCTGCAGTCGCTCGCTAAAGAGAAAGACTTTTCTTTAGCTAAAGATGCGGTTGATGATGTACTGACCTACGCATTATTCCAACGAGTGGGCTTGAACTTTTTAGAGAATCGTCATAACCCGACAGCCTTTGAACCGGTTCCCACTGGCAAGGCTGCCTCGAAAAAGCAAAAGCCATCGCAACAAGTGCAGGCAAAGCAAGAGTTGGGCTCAGGAATCTATACCGTTACTGTCGATAATAGTACTTACACGGTTGAGGTTAATGAGGGTGGTGATGTGACGGGCATGGTTCCTGTTAGTACATCGACACCATCAGCACCAACAAGTAACACACAGGCGGATACTGGTGAGCCTATTACCGCGCCACTGGCTGGACTCGTTTTTAAAATTAGTGTCTCTTTAGGGCAAATGGTTGAAGAGGGCGATGTGATCGTGGTTCTTGAGGCTATGAAGATGGAAACTGAGTTAAGAGCGCCTCGCGCCGGCCGTATTGAATCTATTACGGTTAGTGAAGGTGATTCTGTAGATGCCGATAGCACGCTTTACATACTGTCTTGATGACCGAGTCGGAGAAGTAAATGGAACAGTTGTTAAGTTTGTGGGCTGAGTCAGGCTTAGGGCTTATAACATGGAAGCAGCTTGTAATGCTTGGTGTTGGGTTTTTATTGTTGTATTTGGCTATTCGTAAAGGCTTTGAGCCTTTGCTTTTAGTCCCCATAGGCTTTGGTACGTTACTGATGAATATCCCTGGGGCCGGCCTTGATGCGGCTCCTGTGTATGATAGCTTAGGTCACTTAGCCTCTCCTGGTGGTCTTATGCATTACATTTATGACGTAGGTATTGCGACAGGCGCCTTTCCTCTGATTATTTTTATGGGTGTTGGGGCGATGACCGACTTTGGGCCATTGCTGTCTAACCCAAAAACGCTCTTTTTAGGAGCCGCTGCTCAATTTGGTATTTTCACAACCGTTATTGGTGCTGCAGCGTTAGGGCATTTTGGCATATTAGACTTTTCAATAGCGGATGCTGCGGCAATCGGCATTATTGGCGGTGCTGATGGCCCTACGGCTATTTTTGTAGCGTCCAAATTAGCACCTGATTTATTAGGCGCCATAGCGGTTGCTGCCTATTCTTATATGGCGCTCGTGCCGATTATTCAACCACCGATTATGAAACTGCTAACCACAGAAGCTGAACGTAAGATTGTAATGAAGCAGCTACGGCCTGTGTCTAAGCGAGAGAAAATTGTATTTCCCTTAATGTTATTAATGCTGGTGGCAATGCTGTTACCTAGTGCGGCACCTTTATTAGGTATGTTTTGTTTTGGTAATTTAATGCGTGAGTGCGGAGTGGTAGAGCGTTTAAGTGATACATCACAAAATGCATTGATAAATATAGTGACCATCTTCTTAGGTTTAGGCGTAGGCTCTAAGATGAGTGCCGAGAAATTTCTTAATTTAGAAACCTTGGGTATTTTGTTTTTAGGGATGATTGCTTTTTGTGTCGGTACGGCCAGTGGTGTATTAATGGCAAAATTAATGAATAAGGTATCTAAAGTGCCGGTGAATCCATTAATTGGTTCTGCCGGGGTATCTGCAGTACCAATGGCAGCCAGAGTATCC
>CBDUPS010000014.1:0-10517 GCA_965369155.1 uncultured Spongiibacteraceae bacterium | reverse complement strand
CCTCAGCTGTGCCTTGCACTTCAATTAAACCACCGCCTTCCATCATGACCACATTCATATCGGTTTCAGCGCGGGAGTCTTCTGGGTAATCTAAATCTAGTACCGCTTGGCCTTTATAAATACCTACCGACACCGAGCCTACCATGCCAATTAAAGGATCTTCTTTAAGACCTTTTTTACGTTGTAAATAATTTAATGCATCAACCAATGCTACACAGGCACCGGTAATTGCGGCTGTTCGTGTACCGCCATCAGCCTGAATCACATCACAATCAAGGGTAATGGTATTCTCACCCAGTTTATTTAAATCAACCACCGCTCGTAAGGAGCGACCAATTAAGCGCTGAATTTCTTGAGTACGCCCACCCTGTTTACCACGGGCGGCCTCACGACCCATACGCGAGCCTGTAGAACGGGGCAACATGCCATACTCTGCGGTTATCCAACCTTGGCCTTGACCACGCAAAAATCGTGGCACTGTATTCTCAACCGTTGCAGTACAAATCACTTTGGTATTACCAAACTCCACCAAAACCGAACCCTCGGCATGGCAAGTATAATTGCGGGTAATAGTAACGGGGCGTAACTGATTGGGAAAACGACCACTGGGACGACTCATAAATACTCCTTAATTGCTTAACCTATAAAATGTGCAGTGCGGTAGAATAAACGCTTTACCCCAATCATTACAGGTGCAATACAAAATATGATTCATAGCATGACCGCTTTTGCCCGTTTAGAGCAAACCGAAACCTTTGGCACACTCATCTGGGAATTACGTTCCGTTAACCATCGTTACCTAGAACCTAGCTTTAAACTTCCCGAGTTTGCCCGCGCCTATGAACATATCCTGCGAGACTTGCTAAGAAAAAATTTCTCCAGAGGTAAAATAGAATGCTCTCTGCGTTTTGAAAAAGCCGAACAAAATCCAAACGACGTGAGCCTTAACCACGAACTACTGGATCAGCTTATTCAAGCCAACCAACAAATTGAGCAAAAACTTGGTGTGGTTGCCCCAGAAAAAGCCAGTACCTTTTTAGCATGGCCCGGAATGCTTAGCAGTAACGACATCGACAAAACCGCCATGCAACACTCAATTAGCCAAAGCTTTAGCGCCGCCTTAAAGCAACTCACCGAACACCGCGCCCGTGAGGGAGAACAACTGCAATTATTAATAGAACAGCGCCTTGCCACCATTGATGACATAACCGCCATCGTTGCACCATTAATTCCACAAGCCATCGAAAAACAGCGCGAGAAACTTCTTAACCGCTTTGAGGAATTAAAACTGGATGCCAACCAAGAACGTATCGAACAAGAGCTGGTAATGCTGGCACAAAAAATTGACGTAGACGAAGAACTCGACCGCCTACAAGCCCACCTAAAAGAAGTAAAAACCACCCTAAAAAAAGGCAGCCCCTGTGGAAGGCGCTTAGACTTTTTAATGCAAGAATTAAATCGCGAAGCCAACACATTAGGCTCAAAATCTATTTTAAGTGAAACCAGCCAAAGTGCGGTGGATTTAAAGGTGGCAATAGAGCAAATGCGAGAGCAGATCCAAAACATCGAATAAATAAAAGCGCTGCTCTCATATCAATATATCAAAGCAGTATAATTTACCTGTACTGAGTTTTAATGAGAATGGTGACGCAACTGCAACGTCATCGTTACACAGGGATAATATCGACGATATTTATAACGCATAATAAAAGAAGCCAGTAGTAAGCCCACCAGGCAAAAAGCAACTCTATCTATTTTATGTGTGTAAACGAACGCTTTACCTTGCTAAGTGATTAAACTAATGTCGAGCACTACAGTAAACATTGCGCGAGTCTCTCGCGACGGATAACAGGAATAAAAATGAAACTCGCCATATTATCTTGTGGGCCAAACTCGTATAGCACCAAACGATTAAAAGAAGCGGCCAAACAACGAGGTCATGATGTAAAAGTTCTCAATACACTTAAGTTTGCAATTGATTTGCAACGTGGAGAACCTAACCTGTATTTTCGTCAAAAACCATTAAGTCATTATGATGCGGTACTGCCTCGCATTGGAGCCTCTATTACTTATTACGGTACGGCAGTGGTTAGGCAATTTCAGGAGATGGATGTATTTTGTGCCAATACTGCTAACGGTATTAGCAACTCTCGAGATAAATTACGCAGCCTACAAATTTTAAGCCGTCATCATGTAGGTATTCCCCGCACAACGTTTGTTAGAGATAAAAAAGATGTTTTAGATGCAATAGAACGCGTAGGTGGTGCTCCAGTTGTTATCAAGTTAATTGAAGGTACGCAAGGCATCGGGGTATTGTTAGCGGAGACGGTGAATGCGGCGGAATCTATAATTGAATTACTACAAAGCCAAAAACAAAATGTTTTAATTCAAAAATTTGTTGCTGAAAGTAAAGGTAAAGATATTAGAGCATTTGTTGTTGGTGACCGCGTTGTGGCCGCCATGCGTCGTGTTGCTCAAGGGCAGGAGTTTCGCAGTAATGTCCATCGCGGTGGTGTAGCAGAGGCTGTTGAGTTAACGGAAGAGTATGCCGAAACAGCTGTTCGAGCCGCCCAAATACTAGGTTTGCAAGTTGCTGGTGTTGATATGCTAGAAGGAAAGGATGGCCCTCAAATTATGGAAGTAAATTCATCTCCAGGACTTGAGGGAATAGAAACCTGCACAGGCTTAGATGTGGCGGGTGCTGTTATCGACTATATTGCCGCACAAGTTGATTTTCCAGAAATTGACGTACGACAACGCCTTACTGTGAGTAAAGGTTATGGCGTTAGTGAAATTTATATTCCTGAAGGCTCTAAATTTGAGGGTATCAGTATTGCAGATACACAACTACGCGATCAGGACATTAATGTCCTTACCCTATATCGAGGGTCAAAAGTTATTCCAAACCCCAAGTCCTCCCGCATTTTAGAGGCAAATGATAAGTTGTTATGTTTTGGGAAACTTGAGTCGATGCGCGGTATGGTACCTGTAAAAACAAGACGTCGCCGTCAACCCAAAATAGCTGACTTGCCTGAATCGACAGAACCAAGTACTAATGATCATTAGTAGTGCAATATAAAGTTAAAATAGCATCTACATCATCATTTTTTTATGGTGGCTATACGGCAATGTTTTTTGGATAACAAAAATGCACTCCCTATTTTGGCTTGTACCCTCTATTACCGTTTTGCTTTATATCACGTATGTTGTGGGCTTTATGCTATGGCACCGAACAAAAATTAAAAGTGATCGATATTTTTCTAAAACCCTTGAGCTACGAAAGCAGTTTGAGCAGAGTTTAAAAAAACACGCCGTATTAATTATGCCGTTTATAACGTTGGTGTCTCAATTTATTAAAGTCAATAAAATGCCTTCGTTTACATATAAGGGGGTGGTTTGCCCTTCGGCTATCTCAAGTGCTAAAGATTTTTATAACGCCGAAACGTATAACGCATCAGAAAAAGATGTTTTTATTGCCACGCAAATGAAGTCGGGCACCACTTGGATGCAGCAAATTGTCTTTGAGATATTACATAAAGGCCAAGGGGATTTATCGGATGATGGCTATCGGCATATGTATGCGTTAAGCCCGTGGATAGAAACCGGTAATAACTCTAGTGTGCCAATAGAACGCGCCCCTTTGGTATCTCCTTATAAAAAGCATATTATTAAAACCCATCTGCCTGCCGCCTTATGCCCTTACTCACCATCGGCTAAATATATTTATGTGGCGCGCAACCCTATTAGTTGTTTTTTAAGTAGCAAAGATTTTTTACAATTTTTAACCGGCCCTCTATGTCCTAACGATAAAAAACTAGCCGATTGGTTTTGTAGTGATGATATGTGGTGGGGATCATGGGCAAACCATGTGGCGGATTGGTGGGATAAGGCCGCCTTAGTTGATAATGTTTTTTTTGTTACCTTTGAGATGCTTAAAGATGACCCTGAAAAAATAATCAACCAGATTAGTGAGTTTTTGCAGGTAGCGCTAACCGATGAGGAGTTAGCATTAGTTGTAGAAAAATCCTCTTTTGCTTATATGAAAAAAAATGAAGCCCACTTTGAAATGTCACCCCCGAGTATTTTTTCGGTCTCCAGTAATTTGCGTTATATGCAATCGGGTAAAAAAAATAGAGACGACGCCTTGGATAAAAATATTAAAGATGATATTTGGGCTTACAGCGCACAATGTTTACAAGGGCGAGAATTTCCTGCAAGCACCTACTACCCCGAGATTGCCTCCTATAAAAATAGCTAAAGTCTATTAATGGCTTGTTGTCTTAACCAATAGTTAAGCCCAGCCGCGCCTACCTTTTAATTAAATGTAGTACAGCCTTGCTAAAGACTAGCAAAGTCTCTTGCAAGGTCGTACTCTAATAGATCGGTTTAGCCACTATATTAGCGCGCTACAAACATTGCCCTGTACTTTTTAATTGGGTTTCTAATGAATAAATTTAAAACATTTTTATTGCCTACAGTGGTGCTAAGTATTTTAGCCGCCAGCTTTTGGTACAAACCTGCTTTGCTACAATTATGTGCCGGCTTAGCATTATTTTTATTTGGTATGCAGTGTTTAGAAGAGGGCTTAAAACAATTAGCCGGCGGTAAGCTTGAGCAACTATTAGCCCGTGGTACTGCCACCCCTTTTAAAAGTTTTTTGGTGGGAATGGGCGGCACCATGGTGTTGCAATCAACTACGTTAATGTCGTTATTAACTATCGCGTTTATTAGTACTGGGTTAATTCAATTAGCCAGTGGCATTGCTATTTTATTAGGTATTAATTTGGGTACCAGTGCGGGCATTTGGTTATTGGCCGCTGCCGGTCAAGGGTTTAGTTTAAGCCCCTTAGCCTTGCCGCTTTTAGTGTTTGGCGTGTTGGCTGGATTTAACGGAGCCAAAAGCAAAGCAGCCGGACGCATCATTTTGGGCATTGCTTTTATCTTTTTAGGTATTGATCAAATAAAAGGTGGCTTTAGTGAGTTTGGCAATGCTATCGATATCGCCGAACAAATGGACATAACATTATTAAACCAATTCGCTTTTGTGGTAATTGGCTTAACATTAACCGCGGTTCTGCAATCAAGCCACGCCACATTAATGCTGGTGTTAGCCGCCTTAGCTGGGGGGCAACTTGAACTCTGGCAGGCAATGTCTATTGCCATTGGCGGCAACGTCGGCAGTAGCGTTACTACCGCTATTGTTGGCTGGCTCGGTGGTAATCGTGGGGGTCAGCGCTTGGTGCTGGTGCATGCGTTATTTAATATTATTACCGGCATCGTTACGTTTTTATTACTAATTCCGCTTCTGTGGATTTCTCATTTTTCTATGGCTATTTTTGCTGCTGGCGATAACACCTTATTACAGCTGGCTATGTTTCAAACCCTTTTTAATATTATTGGCGTTATTATTTTTTGGCCGTTACAGCATAAAATTGAACAATGGTTACTTTATTTTTTACCCGACCCTGTTGAGCCTAAGGTTTTAATCACAGATATTAACGCACCAATAACACCAGAAGAGGTTCAAGAGCCGGTAACCAGCCACTCACGGTACTTAAATGATGCGGCTTTAGCTTCGGCTGATATTGCCTCTAATGCGGTGGTACAAGAATTACAGTATTTAGGCCGTTTAAGTTTAGAGGTAATTTGCCACGCCTTATATCAGCCAACAGAGCAATTAAATGCTGAAACGTTTAATGAAGAGTTACTCGATGCCATACCTGATGATAGCAAAAGCTTAAATGCCGGCGACCTATATCAACGTCATATTAAAGGTGTGTATTCTGATTTGTTAGGTTTTATGAGTCGCTTGAGTGTAGAGCTTGATGAGGATCACCAAAAGTTTTGGATGACCTGTCATGTGGTTGCCTTACAATTAGTTGATGCCGTTAAAAATGCCAAACATTTACAAAAAAACTTGTATCGCTTTTTACGTCACGATGACTCTTTTACCCGTGCCTTCTATTTAGATTTACGCCGTCATGTAGTTTGGGTGCTAAGTAAATCTTACGAGATAAGCCGCGTTGATTTAACCGATGAGCAATCACTACAAAAATTAAATGAGATAAACATACAAAACGAAAAGTTTACTCACGATTTTCGTCATCGCCTTTTTACTGCAATACGTGACCAGCAACTTAATAATCGACAAGCTAGCTCTTTAATGAATGATTTAAACTATAGTAATCGTATAGCACAAAGTTTTAATCATGTTTTACAGGTAAGCCTTACCGATGACAACGAATTACTACGGGAGCTGCGTCATTTAGGTGGTGAAAAAGATGTACCTTTAGTTAATTTGTTTTAGTCTGGCGGTATAACCCTATTTTATATTTAGGTGCGTTTTATGAATAAAAATAATTTTATTGCCCATCGTGGCTATCAACTGCACTACCCCGAAAATACCATACCAGCCATGGAGGCCGCCCTTACCGCCGGAGCCATGCGTATCGAAACGGATATTCAACTAAGTCGTGATGGCGTGCCCATGTTATTTCATGATGAAAGCTTAAAAAGGCTGTGCAACGAAAAAGGTGCTATTCATGATTACTCGGCCAAAGAACTTAAGCAATTTTTTGCTTATGAGCCTCATCGTTTTGCTGATGCCTTTAAAGAGACACCTATTGCAACTCTTGAGCAGTTAGTTCAATTACTCATTAGCCACCCGGCGGTTACCGCTTATATCGAAATAAAAGATATTACATTAAAGCACCATGGCTTAGAAAAAACCGTTGATACTATTATGGCTGCTTTAGCCCCAATAAAAGAACGCTGTGTGTTAATGAGCTTTTCTTTATCGTCTATGGTTTATGCGTGGCAAAAAAAATACCCGCGTTTAGGTTTGGTGTTAGAGGCATGGGAGCAACACCACAGCCCTATCGTAAAACAAATAAACCCAGAGGTTTTATTTCTTGACTACAAAAAACTACCCAAGAATTATAAACTACAGCTCCCTACAACACCTTTGGCGGTTTACGAGGTAGGAAGCATAGCCTTAGCAGAACAACTATTTGCCAATGATATTACGTATGTAGAAACATTTTGTATTGGCGAGTTACTTAACGCTATTAAATAAACACCATGTAAGACGAGCACCAAGGTATTACTGATCACTTACCAACTTATCAAAACAACCTAACTCTAAGCAATACTTAAGCATTGTCTCTGCTGTAAACTTAGCACCTGTTGGGTTCCAATGTGAGTCACGCGTAAAGTTTAACGGAAACTGATCGGTTTCTTTAAAATCATTTAGCAAAGAGATTATAGGAAATTCTGTACCTTCATTTCTTGCATTAAAATATTTATAATTTTCAAGTGCGTAAGGCCCCATCACCTCAAAACCTTGCTCCCATGTTTCAGTGGCTTCCTTATCTGTATACTGCCAATGCCTTGGAGGAACAAAAACTAAAAATGGTATATTCCATGTATCTTTCACATAGTCATTTATTTGCTCTAGTGAATCATATACCTCATCAAAATACACTAAAGATTTTTGCATCGGTTGGTTGGCAACAAAATAACCCGATGACGAAGGGTAGCCAAACAGGTCTTTATGCCATCCAGTGATCGGGTCTAAAAAAGCCGTTATTTTTTTTATATGAAAATACAAAGAAGGAGACTCAACCAAATTTTTATAAGTCCCCCGTTGCATAAGAACCGATTTATAAAAATAATCATCTTTATAATCAGTCATATCAAGCGATAGCAAAACCACATCAGGATTATATTTATCTCCAATATCTTTAAGCAATCGATAAGAAAGATAAGGCGAACTTGATGTCCAACCAAAATTAGCCACATTAATTTTATCTGTTGCAAAGTGTTCTCTAGCTTTATTCTCAAATTGTCGAGGAAGTGATGCTTTTATATTTAGCATAAAGCCATAAACAAATGAGTCGCCCAAAATAATAATGTTGAAATCTTCTTTGGGAAAATCTTCTGCGGTTCTATCTGAGCGAACCCCATCAGCATTAGTGTAATAGTGCGTGCTCTCTAAAACCGGCATACGATGATCAGGATTTTCTATTAACTCTGCAAAAAAAATGCCCTCTATAATATAACGCATAGCAGGTTTATATAACACAGCTAGCAACCCTATTATCAGTAAAACCCCAATAATTATTTTTTTAGTTTTTGTCATGATCTTCTTCTTATTTTTTATAAAAATATCAATACTTGCTCTGTCGTTTTAGCAACAGTAGAGCCTAAACTCTTTAAGTGATAAATTATGGATAATATTTTTAAAAATATACTTATTTAGTATTATTGCTGCACCAAAAAAGCGCACAAATGACTAATGCATTTTATACTTGAAAAAAACAATACTTATACTTCATTTTCGTGTTAAATGGCTAGAAAACTCCACTACCCGATCGTAAAATAAATAAGCTCAAAAGTTTTATTAACAACAAAACATTACCTAAGAATTATAAACTACCATTCCTAACAGCGCCTTTAGCGCTTATTAAGGTAGGAAGCATAGCCTTAGCGGAACAACTATTTGCCAATGATATTACTTATGTAGAAACATTTTGTATTGGCGAATTACTTAACGCTATTAAATAAAAATAAAATAAGGAAAAGTAAGGATTTATCGTGGCTCTTCGTTTTCGTCGTACTTTAAAAATTATGCCCGGCGTACGTCTGAACTTAGGCAAACGCGGAGTGAGTGTATCAGCAGGTGTTCGAGGCGCTAATGTTACTTTGGGCCAACAAGGTCTTTACGGTAATGTTGGCTTACCCGGCACGGGTTTATCCTACCGAGAAAAACTACTTAAAAAAAACAAAGCTTCTGTAAAAGGACGTGCGCCCCAAGGGACGATTGCAGCGCACCCTTTAATTGAGAAAGTAGCACAAATTACCGTTAACCCCGTAACAGGTGATATTCAATTACTCGATACCCATGGCGCATTATTAGATGGCGAGGTGTTAGCTTTATGTAAAAAACAGGCGAAGCGCGCACTTATCCATGCAGTTAAAGAACAAGTTGAACTACACAATAAAATGATGCAGTGCATTAATAAAGTACACGTAGAGACTCCAACTCCCAGTAGCTTTCCTCTTTTTATTGCAGAGCCTTTTACAGACGAAGAGCCTGTTGCCCCCACCAACAAAAAACCGAATTGCTTAACATGGCTTATCCCCTCAAGAAAAAAAGCATGGTATGCCGCCATTGACCAAGAAAAATCGGCTTACACCGAAGCACACTCAGCATGGTTGCAGAAAAAAAATGCCCACGAGAAAGCCGAAGAAAAACGCCAAAAACTATATAACGATGCGAAAGCCAGTGTTAATGCCGCATTAGAGGCTGTTCTGCAAGATCACTTACAGGATATTGATTGGCCCCGAGAAACCGAACTCACCTTTGAGTTATCTGCCAACAGCACCACTTTACTGCTTGATGTTGATCTCCCCGAAATAGAAGATTTTCCAACAACCGAGTTACAGGCTTATCAGCGAGGTATTGGGGTATCAGTAAAATCATTATCAGATACAGCCATAAGACAAATGTATATGGAGCATGTACATGGCATGGGCTTTCGTTTAATTGGTGAGGGCTTTGCCACTGTGCCACCACTACAACGAGTAATTTTATCGGCCTTTACTCAGGTAACTGATAGCACTACCGGCACGATAAAAGATAAGTATTTGTATAGCGTGAAGGTCTCTCGTACACAGTGGCAGAAAATAATCTTTAGTAACCTTAACGCAATAAACCCTGTTGATGCCCTAGGGGCTTTTGAGTTACGCCGCGATATGAGTAAAACCGGTATTTTTAAAGAAATAGTACCCTTTGAAAAATAAAATACCTGTTGATTAAAGCCCTCTTTTATACGCCTTATAAAAATATTGCTTTATACTCTAGGCATATAAAGTTAAGCATATCCATACAAAAGCCTGTCTTTTTTTCTAAATAAAAGAAGGCGTTATACACAAGAAAGGGGCCATTATGTCTGCTAAATCTCCCACAAAAGGCACTTTGTTTACGGTTTCTGCCCCCTCTGGTGCAGGTAAAACCAGCTTAGTCTCCAAGTTAGTTACCAGTGTTCCCAATATAATGGTATCGATCTCTCATACCACTCGCCCTATGCGACCTAAAGAGGTTGATGGTGAAAACTACCACTTTGTTTCAACCGATACCTTTATGAAAATGGTGGAAGATGGCGCTTTTTTAGAACATGCCAGAGTATTTGATCGCTATTATGGTACCTCTTCACAATGGGTTGAGGATACACTTAACCAAGGCACCGATGTTATATTAGAAATTGATTGGCAAGGGGCGCAACAGGTTCACCAGCTAATCCCCAATAGTGTCGCCATTTTTATTCTCCCCCCTTCTAGGGAGGCATTAAATCAACGGCTTACCCATCGTGGACAAGACTCCGAAGAAGTCATCAATCGGCGCATGGCTGAAGCTATTGAAGAGATGTCACACTACCCAGAAACCGACTATTTAATTGTTAATGATGATTTTGACGAGGCATTAGAGAATCTCTCTGCCATTGTTATGGCTAACC
>CBDUPS010000013.1:0-10646 GCA_965369155.1 uncultured Spongiibacteraceae bacterium | reverse complement strand
AACTGACAGCAATGAAGAAGTTCCTCCATCTCAATTTTTCCCCTTAATAGAAAAAGAGAATATTGGCTCACGCCTAGACCGTTGGATTATTCTAGAAGCATTCAAAATGCTCTCACAAAAACAAACAACAGCAAAAGATACACGGCTTTTCATCAATCTAACATCGCAAGTGTTTAGTGACCCCGGGTTTTTACCTTGGTTGAAAGTTGCTATTAGTGCGGCAGGAATCCCCCCAGCCACATTAATTTTTCAGTTTATGGAGTCTGAACTCGCTCAAAAGCAAGACAACGCCGAAGCATTCACCGCTGAGCTATCTAAGTTAGGCTGCTTACTTTCTATTGCTCATTTTGGTGGTTCTGATCATACCGACACAGTGCTTAACGCCATTGAGTCACAATATGTAAAACTTGATGCCAGCTATACCCAAGCATTAAATGAGGGCGCAGCACCTACCGATATTAAAACCATTATCCATAAAGCTACCGAACAACAGCGCAAGGCCGTTATTCCCTGTGTAGAAAATGCATCATTAATGGCGATTCTTTGGCAAGCAGGCACTAACTTTATTCAAGGAAACTACTTACAAGTACCATCCCCTGAAATGAATTATGAATTTAGTGAAATTGCATAAAGCATCAAAAAGTTAAATCGCAAAAACGAAAGATGGGCCTAGCGCCCATTTTTTAATCCTGCATCGTTAAAAACACCTTACTCATCACCAACCATCACTGGTCTCTCTGTCGCTAAAACCTAACAAATACAAAATACCATCTAAGCCTAAGGTAGAAATAGAATGTTGTGCTGAGGCTTTAACAATAGGCTTGGCTCTAAATGCTACACCTAGGCCTGCGATACTTAGCATGGGTAAATCATTAGCTCCGTCACCCACGGCAATAACTTGCTCTAATTCAATCCCTTCTTTTATAGCAATCTCTCTTAGTAGCTCTGCTTTTCTTTCGCCATTAACGATTGTACCTATAACACGACCCGTTACCTTGCCGTCAACAATCTCAAGCTCGTTAGCATAAACATAATCAATACCGAGCCGCTGCTTTAGCTTTTCAGCAAACCAGGTAAAACCACCAGATAAAATTGCGGTTTTATAACCTAATTTTTTTATGGTTGAGATCAGCTTTTCAGCGCCTTCGGTTAAGCAAAGTTTTTCTGCAACCTCGTTCAGCGCACTCTGCTCTAAGCCTTCTAGTAATGCCACTCTCTGGCGAAAGCTCTCATTAAAGTCAATTTCGCCTCGCATCGCTTGCTCGGTAATATCGGACACTTGCGCGCCAACACCCGCCACCTTAGCAAGTTCATCAATAACCTCCGCATCTATTAATGTAGAGTCCATATCAAATACTACTAACCGGCGGTTACGGCGATACACATTATCTTCTTGATAAGCAATATCAACATTCAACGATGAGGCTAACTCTAAAAAGTCCTTACGAACTATCTCAGGATTAGATAACTCTCCTTGTACAAAAAACTCTATACAGGCTTTGCTATTTTGTGACAGCCCATCTAATGCGACTCGACCCGATAGCCGATTTATTTTATCGATATTAAGCCCATGGCGAACCACCGTTTGTGTTAATTGTGCAATGTGGCCTGCGGTAATTTTACGGGCTAACAGTGTGACAATATGGCGAGGTTTTCCTTGAGCTAAGACCCACTGCTGATAGTTCTCTAAACTCACTGGAGTAAAACGTGCGGTTACATTGAATTCACGCACATGTAATATCTGCAGTATCAGGAATAGCCGCTAAAATACCTAAAGCTAAAGTATCGTGAATCACCGACTGCCCAATATCCAGAATATTCACATGATAGTCTGATAAAATACGAGTAACTGTAGAAGTTACTCCCGGCCGGTCGTCACCGGTAATATTAATAAGTGTTACTTCTTTCACTTTCGTTTTCATATTCCGTTATTATTCAGCTGTGGTATTGTACACGCTCACAGAAAACAAAACACAACACTAAAAGCCTTTTTATGGCCAAGACATCTAAAAAAAATCGCAAACAAATACAATTTATAACCACTGGCGCATTTCTTGTCACAGGGTTACTTTTGGTGCTTACATGCCATTTACTTTTTCAGCAGTATTTGCATAACACCACATCCCAACTCGGGCAATTAATGGCTCGACAACTGGCTTATTCCGCCACCCGCTCCGTTATACATCAAGATAAACTGGCAATGCAGGTATTACTCTCTAGTTTGGTTGAGCATAGTAATATCCCTTATGCCGCCATTGAAGATACCGAAGGTAATCAACTGGCAGTAGCTACAACAGATAAATCAAAACCTAAAAACACATGGCCTGAAACACATAGCGCTATTATTTCTATTAGTGAAAGTATCGCCGGCAAAGCTGTTCTGTCTATAGATTTATCCAAGCAAGCCAAGGATATTAATTATCTTAGTAGCATTATGGCTTTTGTGGTTTGTATGATGTCGGCTATTTTATGGTTTACTTTGCCGCGTTTCATCGAGCCTGATCAGGGTAAAAAAACCATCATAATGACAAGTAAAGATGCCCCTTCTGAGGTAACACTACCCGTTTATAACACGCAACAAATAGCCGCCTCTCGACAACCGATAACAACACAACAAACCAGTAGAGACGCATTTGTTAACGCCTCTTATATTGGTATTATTTTGGTTTATTTGGAAAATCTACACCAAGCAACCGAAGATTTATCAGGCAAAGCACTTCAGCAGTTTTTAAATGACTTTAAAAGTGCGGTTAACAGCACCATTAGTAATACTTCATTTACCTTAAATAAAGAGTGGTTTGATGAGGATATTTTGCTATTAAAAACTCCTCTACAAAAAAAATCAGAATACCCTGAATTAATAGCATTAACTCAGCAACTTCATCAAGCAATACAAAATAAAAACATATTAAGAAAAGAACAAGGCAAACTTATTTTAAAAACACAAACAGGCACCACATCTGCTAAAAAAACCGCCTCTCTTCAGGCTGATGAAGACTCAGCTATTGAAGAGTTAAAAAACCAAATGCGAAAAGAACAACAATATATTTCGATTGTGGTTAGCGATAAATTAAAAAATGAAACAACAACCTAAATACATCCCTTTTGTTGAAGCACGTTGCACGACATAACAAGCAAAAACAT
The DNA here is from genome assembly GCA_965369155.1 of uncultured Spongiibacteraceae bacterium. Classification (GTDB taxonomy): domain Bacteria; phylum Pseudomonadota; class Gammaproteobacteria; order Pseudomonadales; family CBDUPS01; genus CBDUPS01. The sequence goes on along the minus strand of CBDUPS010000013.1, from coordinate 7,502 downwards.
ACATATAAATATTAAGCCTATTAGCCGTACAAACATACCTTTTACACGTCTGTATTTTTAAGTAACACCTCTACCTTATCAACACGCTGAAAACCACGGGGCAATTTACTTCCTCTACGTCCCCGCTCACCAGCATAATGCTCCAGATCAGCATACTTTAAGTTTAGATGCCGTTTACCTGCATAAATAACGACACTGTCTTCTTTTGTAACCGCTGATATTGAAAAAACAAATTCTTCTCTCTCAAGCAGTCGAGTGGTAGGAATCGAAATGATTTTATTTCCTTTGCCCTTGGTTAAAACGGGCAAGTCTGCCACAGGAAAAACTAGCATGCGCCCCTCGTTAGTAATCGCAATTATTTTTGCAGTCGCCACATCTTTTACTAAAACAGGTGATAACACCCTACCGCCTTTAGGTACGGTTAATACCGCCTTACCTGCTCTATTTTTACTGGTGATACTTTTTAAATCGGTGACAAAACCATAACCGGCATCAGAGGCAATAATATAATTTTGTTTTTCATCTCCCATCATGCCGCCAACAAAAGTCGCTCCTGACGGTGCATTAACCTTGCCGGTAATAGGCTCGCCTAACCCCCTGGCACTGGGTAATGAGTGCGCCGCCAAGGCATAGGCCCTACCGGTAGAATCCATAACAAGTAATGGCTGGTTACTTTTACCTTTAACACTAAACTGATAGCTATCACCTGATTTATAATTTAATGCAATCGGATCAATATCGTGCCCTTTTGCTGAGCGTATCCAACCTTTCTCAGAGACAACCACAGTAATAGGCTCTGAAGATAAAAGATCTGTTTCGGAGAAAGCGTTCGCATCACCTCTTTGCTTTAATGGTGAACGACGATCATCACCAAACTCATCACAAGCTTGTTGTAATTCTTTTTTAATCAGTGTTTTTAATCGTGCCTCTGAACCTAGAATTTTTTCTAGTGAGTTTCTTTCATCATTAAGCTCTGCTTGCTCACCTTTTATTTTTTCCTCTTCAAGCTTGGCTAAATGCCTTAACTTTAAATCAAGAATGGATTCAGCTTGCGTATCCGACAAATTAAAGCGCTTCATTAATTCTTGTTTGGGTTGCTCTTCATAACGAATAATTTCTATAACTTCATCTATATTTAAAAAAGCAACTAATAAGCCATCTAATATATGCAGACGCTTTAATACTTTTTCTAACCGATACTCTAAACGCTTTTTAACTACATCTGTTCGAAAGCTCAGCCATTCTTTTAATATTCTCTGTACACTTTTAACTCCTGGCTTTCCGTCAATTCCAATAATATTTAAATTAATGCTGTAGTTTTTTTCTAAGTCGGTTGTGGCACATAAATGACTCATTAATGCTTCTGTATCTATCCGGTTAGAGCGAGGCACAATCACTAAACGGGTAGGGTTTTCATGGTCTGATTCATCCCTTAAATCAGACACCATAGGTAGTTTTTTATTTTGCATCTGTTGTGCAATTTGCTCTAAAATTTTACTGCCCGACACTTGATAAGGCAGGGCATTAATAACAATATCCCCATCTTCTTTTACCCATATCGCCCGCTGTTTTATACTACCACGACCTGTTTCATAGGCCGCAAGAATGTCTTCTTTCGGCGTAATAATTTCAGCTTCTGTGGGATAATCAGGCCCTTGAATAATTTCCATTAACTCAGCAACTGTCGCTTTGGGATTATCCAACAAATGAATCGTGGCTTGAGTAACTTCACGCAAGTTATGTGGGGGAATATTAGTTGCCATACCAACCGCAATACCCATGCCTCCATTAAGTAGTACATGGGGCACACGAGCCGGCAACACAACAGGTTCATCCATTGTGCCATCAAAATTCGGTTTCCACTGAGCGGTCCCTAAACCTAACTCCGATAACAAAAGCTCTGCATTTTTATTAAGGCGTGACTCGGTATAACGCATTGCTGCAAATGATTTTGGATCATCGGCAGAACCCCAGTTACCCTGACCATCAACTAATGGGTAACGGTAAGAAAAGTTTTGCGCCATTAACACCATGGCTTCATAAGCGGCTCCATCTCCGTGGGGATGAAACTTACCAATAACATCACCAACGGTTCTGGCTGATTTTTTATATTTTGCGGTTGATTTTAAACCCAGCTCAGACATCGCATAAATAATGCGGCGTTGTACTGGTTTTAATCCATCACCCACATGGGGCAATGCTCTATCAAGAATCACATACATTGAATAATCAAGGTAGGCTTTTTCGGTATAAGTTCTTAAAGAGGTTTGTTCAATTCCCCTTTCATCAAATTGTATAATATCGCTCATAAACAACCCTGTAATTAATTGGTAAAATAAATGTCTATTTCTGCCGTAATGGCAGGCTCAACATCAAAATCATTACCCTTTGAAAAAACTAACTCTGGTCTCACTTCAAGAAACAACCAATCTTTATATAATTTTTTACGGTAGGTACTTGTAATAAAATAAGACTCCGCCCTAAAAGAAGGCCGGCTATTAGAGGTAACACCGACACCATAGGCAATACTACTATTTTCATTTAATAGATGTACCGTAGAAACTGCCGTAACAAACTGCCAATAACCATAACGCTCCTGATATTGTGCCTGAGAAGAAAGTCGCAAGCTATAATCATCTTTGATAGGACGATCAAGATATAACTTTGTTTCGGTACCAAAACCCTTTGCATCAAAATACCAAAGTTTTTCTTCTATGGTACCTACCCATACACCAGGTAATTGCCACGTACGACGAGCTTCAAATCGCCAAAAAGGCTCTAGGGGTAGCCGGCTTCTTATACCTATATCGTTTGATATCTTCCACTTTCTTTTTTCGTTATTAAAAAAACGAAAGCCTGCAACACTCTCTCTATTACTCTTTTGATTTGTATCTATGGCCGAAGGTAATGTTTTATCTAATAAACTATCGGTATCTTCTTCCGAAGACTCGAAGAAAAGCTTAATTCGTCGGCGTGTATTAGGTAAATCAAGCCGCATTTTTACATGAGCTTCTCGTTCATGCTCGCCAGATTTACGCAATGATGAACGTAGTCTTACCCGAATATAGCTTTCATCTTTTTTTAGTACATCTTCTGTACGCTCTCCGCCCATCCAATTATCAAGGCCCACTGCGCTATTATAAAAAGTATCTGACAAAAAATCTCTCTGCCGCTCTGCCCACTTAGAGGTTTTTTTAATCGTTGCTAGGGGTATTTCAATTAATTCTAAGGAATCTTCATCTTTTGATGGCTGCTTTTCTACTGCATCGCTTGGCATTGTGTCTATTTTTTCTTCGGCCGCCACCGCTGGTGTACCAAGCATAAAAGGCACAAAGAAATAGCCTATTAAAAAATACAAACGAATTCTTTTTTTTATTCGCATCGCCATACACCCCCAAAGAGTCACAGACACTTGTTTTTATTGTAAGTGCTATTGTTACATTATAGTGTCACTTAACCTAATGCCAGAAAAACATTTTTTATAGTTTCTACAGGGCAAAAAGGCTACCATTAGCGCTTTCTTACCATTTGAACGAGCATGACATAATGAATATTACTGACGGCACGGTTGCATCTTTTCATTACCAAATAAAAGATAGCCAGCAAAACTTACTTGAAGATGCCATGAGTGGCGATCCAGCGCTTTATTTACACGGCGCAGACAACATACTTCCCGCTCTTGAGGCAAAACTTGAGGGCGCAGTAGCAGGCGATGTCATTGAAGTGACACTCACAGCTAAAGAGGCTTACGGTGAGCATAATCCTGAGTTACAACAACGTATCCCTAAAAAGCATTTAAATATTAAAAAAAATCAAACACTAAAATTAGGCGATATCGTCTCGATAAATACAAGAGATGGGCAACGACAGGGACGCGTTATCAAAGCCGGGAAATTTCAGGTAGATTTAGATACCAACCACCCTTTCGCTGGAATGGATTTATACTTTACCGTAAAAATTGTTGATGTAAGAGAAGCAACTGATGATGAAAAACAACATAACCACGCCCATGGCCCTGGTGGTCATCATCACTAAGTTTTTTTATTGAGTAACTGAGACAACTCTTGGGGATCAGCAACCTCACCATCATCTCGCAATTTGGGATAAGCAACTTTTTTAGTGTCGCAGGCTCGTGCTAATACAGGGTGAGCCCAGCGAAAAAATAAACGTTCATAAGTTACTTGATCAATGGCTATGTCGTTGTACATGCCCTTATCTTGCCGCTGCTGCTGCGCCTCTGACAAAATAATAGCTGCCGCAACAGAGACATTGTAGCTACCTGTCATGCCCATCATTGGAATCGTCACTACACTATCAGCCGTTGCTATAGAGTCCTCATGCAAACCAAACTTCTCTCCGCCCATTAGCAATGCTGTAGGCTTGGTATAATCGATAGTTTTAAAGTGTGGCGCCTGTGGGTCGGCCACCGTTGCGACAATTTGAAAGCCCTGCTGTTTTAGTGCTGGGGCAATATCAGATAACTGCTGATGCTTTATGACTTCAACCCACTGATGAGCGCCTTTTGTCGCTCGCCTATATGTTTGATAACCCCCTTCAGGAATAATGCTGTGAACCGTTGCGATACCTACTGCATCACAGGTTCTTACTACCGCCGATAGATTTCGCTCTTTGTGCATTCCATCAGCAATGACGGTTAAATCAGGTTGTCGGCTTACCAATACATTATGGATACGAGAAAAACGCTCTGGTGTCATGGGAGTAAACTTAAGGGTTCATTAAAAAATTAGGCTTACCAAAAAAATAACCCTGTATTAAGTCAAAGCCTACCTGCTCACAAACCTTCACCTCTGTCTCCCTACTTGCCCCTTCAGCTAACGCTTTTATGCCCATGTTTTTGGTTAATGTCACTAGCATTTCTAACATTTTTAATTTGGCATCAGAGGCTTTGTCTATATTTCTAATAAACGCCATATCAAACTTTAAATAATCAGGGGTTGCTTCAAGCAACTCCAATAACCGCGCTTGACCGGCACCAAAGTCGTCATAGGCAAGCTGTATGTCGAGACTTTGTAAATCGGCTTTTAATTGCTGCATTGCGCCGGTATCCGTAACGCCTTGCTCATGTATCTCTAATACGATTTGTAATGTAGGCGCTTGCTCTTTTATCCAATCCAATGATTTCAGTAAGCGTTTCCTATCACGCATTTCGCTGGGGTGCGTATTAAGAAATAATAAACATTCGTTTACCTGTTCAGAGGCAACTTTTATCCCTTCATCACGCATTAACTCACTTAATGCAACTTCTTGATTAATACTCTCGGCAATCCAAAATAGCTCTCCGGGACTACTGGGTAATTCAGTATGTGTTCCTCGGCCTAATACCTCCCAAGCAAAAACTTCATGGCTACCTGCATGAACAATACTCTGAAACGCCGGCTTAATGCTTTTATCTTTTATTAACTCACGAAGCTCGGTAACCCCCGTTGCTAATAAAGCGGATGACAACGCACTCATTGTGGTAGTAGCCCCTGTGTCAGCCGGAATAGTTTGTTGAATAGGCTCTGGCAAAATAACACGAAACTCAATATTGGCTACATGAATCACATCGCCGTTGCGTAACTGTTTCTCCCCTTGAATCGCTGTGTGATTAACAAAGGTTCCATTAGTGCTATCAAGATCTCGGACAAAATAACGATTCGCTTCTTCAAAAAGCTCTGCATGAATACGAGAAACATCTCCTGAAACAACGGTTAAATCCAAACCTTCTTGGCGACCAATTTGAAATGGCGAACATGTGACAGGCATGCGTCTTAAGACACTCTCTCCATCCCAATATCCCTCAATAAACCAACTCGCCATGGTGAACTCTTTTATTTAATAGTTTTTATATGTTCTAAGCAAAATATAACACAGATTAATCAAATCAATGACCGATAGATCAATAATGTAGTGTAAAAAATAAATACACACAACACATAGAAAAAACCCGACGAAGAATGTCGGGTTACAAGCATTACAGCCCTACTTGATATTAATCATTTACTACCTCAACTCGATCTCGACCATTTTCCTTTGCTCGGTAAAGTGCTTGGTCTGTCTTCTTAATAAAGTCTTCTAATGGCATATCCGCTGAGGGGCGTAATGAATAAACGCCTATACTTAGGGTAAGCACATCAGATACCTCTGACTTCCCATGAGGTATATTCTGCTTTCTCACCAGCTCCCGACAACGCTCTGCCACTACCTCAGCTTTTTCGTCAGTCCCTGGTAATACAATAGCAAACTCTTCACCACCGTAACGGGCAACTAAGTCCCCAGGGCGTGCTATAGCGCGACCTAGCTCTCGTGCAACCATTTGTAAACAGCGGTCCCCTTCAATATGTCCATACAAATCGTTGTAATTTTTGAAAAAATCAATATCAATCATAATTAATGAGATATTCTGATTATAACGCGTTGCTCGTTTCCACTCTTTTTCTAAGTATTCATCAAGATAACGACGATTAGCTACTTTTGTTAAACCGTCTGTTCGTGTCATTCTCTCAAGCTGTTTGTTTGCCTCATTTAGCTCACGAGTTCTCTCTTTAACTAGGCTTTCTACTTGTAATCGACTTCGGTTAATCCCATTAATATAAAGTAGTATTAATATCGTAACGATGCCGCCACCAATACCAATCATCCAAGGACCAACTGAACGATGCTGCAAAATATAAGCATCAGTTGGTGTTGCAATAACCACCCACTGCCGACCTGACATTTTTTGTAACGGTCTGCGAAAGCGCCAATCCGCATTTAATTTATCTGGATTTTTAACATTATGGGTAAAGAGGTCACGAACACCACCGGTACTCATTGGGGCATCATCAATTAAATTAAGTTGGATACCATCAAGGTTGTCTAGCATTTCTGAGGCTTTTAAAACCTCTTCCATTCTAAAACTAGCTAACAAAAACCCAACAATATTATTTTGTCTTTGTTGCACTGTAGCCTGTTCATTTTTGTAAACGGGGACAATAGCAGCAAAAATAATAGGAGAGTCTTTATCAAAGGGTGATGGGAATGCCTCTGTGGATTGAATAGATCCCTCTCTTTTAGCCTTCTCAAAAAGCACACTTCTAAGTGGGTCGGCAGATACATCTAAGCCCAACATAAAGTCATTATTTTGTATCGGCTCCATCATGGTAATAGGATAGTAATTCTCTTTCTCTGATACCGGTATAAAAGGCGTTTCTCTATTAAGACCATCGACATCGACGGTTATTTGAAAAATGCCGAGGGGAATATCTCTACCCGCCGCCATATTAACTTGTTGCTTTACTAAAGCCAGTGGCACTTGCCCTGATAACAATTGCGGGGGTAATGACAAACCATAGGCTTGGCTTAACATCGTTAATTGTTCTGTTAATAAATTTTGCTCGGCCTCAGCTAACTCATCACTTTTTACCCGAGTCGCCCAAGCCATTGCCGTAATACCTGAGTGACGATTCATTACATCAACAGCTAACTGTTGAAACTGCTCTTTAGGAAGGGTTTTATAGATT
>CBDUPS010000012.1:0-10649 GCA_965369155.1 uncultured Spongiibacteraceae bacterium | reverse complement strand
GGCGTACCATTCATTTAAAAATACAGAGTTATTTTTTAAGTTACCTTGATACAAGGTATGCAGCAAAGCATGTCCTGTACGGTCAGCCGCAGCACACGTTCTTGCTGCCTGTCCACCTTCACCAAAGTTTTTAGACTGTCCACCAAAGGGGCGCTGATAAATACGGCCTTCTTCGGTACGAGAAAATGGTAAGCCCATATGGTCTAATTCATAAACGGCTTCAGGACCCACATTACACATATATTCAATCGCATCTTGGTCACCAATATAGTCGGCACCTTTTACGGTGTCGTACATATGCCAGCGCCAATCATCATTCGGATCATCAGAGGCAATCGCACAAGTAATACCACCCTGTGCAGACACCGTATGAGAGCGTGTAGGAAATACTTTAGTAACAACTGCTGTTTTGTAACCTGATTGAGATAGCTGTAACGCGGTTCGCATACCAGCACCGCCACCACCAACAACAATCGCATCAAACGTCATGGTTCGCATCATAGACATAATTAAGCACCCCAGAAAATAAAGAGACCCCAGACTAAATAAGTAAATGCAAATACTGCACATACCGCCTGAAATAAAAGTCGAAGAACTGTACCTTTACTACCCATCATACGAGTAGTGAGGTAATCCGTTGAAATGCCCCACATGCCAATCCAGCCATGAGCCACTAAAGAAACAATGGCGGAGATACTAAACACTTTCATTGCTGTACCTGAGAAAAGAGCCTGCCATTGCTCAAAGGATAAATCGGGATTAACGATTAAATATCCCGCAATAAAAAAGAAATAAGCCGTCATGACAACAGCGCTTACTCTTTGTACTATCCAATCTGAAACGCCGTTACGGCTAAAACTTGTTGCTGCCCTTACCATATCCAAACTCCTGCTAAAATTGATAAGAATATGGCGCTAGCAAATACCAAACGGGCACTTACTACGCCAGCCTCAAAAGATTCACCAATACCTACATCCATAACTAAATGGCGGATACCGGCGGCTGTATGATAAATAATTCCCACACACACTAACCAGACAATGGCTTTAGCCACAAACGAGCTCATACATTCCTGTACTTGCGCAAAGCCCTCTGGAGAGCTTAGCGATGTGCCCAACATCCATAACAGGATTGCCACACCAAAAAATATGGCAGCCCCCGAGATTCGATGCAAAATTGACACACGAGCAGGTAACGGAAGTTCTAAGGTAGAAATATCAAGATTAACGGGTCGTTGATCACTCACAGTTCATGTCCTGTAGGTTTTGTCTGCCCTCTTGTCTCTATTACTTTTCTGTCAAAACCTATAGGCTAAGACATAACAAATAACAAAACGAGAAACAGCGCATAATCGGATAATATTGCCGCAATGATAAGCCGCTTTTAGCTAGCTAAAAAAACCGCTAAAAGCAATTTATTACGTGGCAAAAGTCGCGGCGAATTATAGAGCCTGCCATTAATAAATACAAATAAAACAATTTGATAAACACCCCTCCATTTACCCCAGTTACTTTAGGCTTTTGTTATTCATTATTTTTATAAAACGGCTAACGAAGAAAAAATATGACGTATTTTTATTAACAACCCACAAGATGGGGATTGTTATGATTGACAAATCCAACAATAAATCTATGATGTTGCGTCCTAATAAATGCCTTATAATCAATGTCTACAAGGCTGCGACTCTTTACTCTAGGAGCTATTGAATGACTGACAAAAAAGCAACTCTTACCGTAGATGGTATAGACCACGCAATCGAATTACCGGTGTACTCTGGCAGCCTTGGCCCAGATGTTATCGATGTTCGTTCGTTAACCAATGAAGGTGTGTTTACATTCGACCCTGGATTTGTCGCTACGGCCTCTTGCGAATCTCGTATTACCTATATTGATGGTGATGAAGGTTTACTATTACATCGTGGATACCCTATAGACCAACTTGCGAGTCAATCTGACTATCTTGAGTTGTGCTATCTTTTGCTGCACGGTGAACTGCCGAATGCCGAAGAAAAACAACAGTTTGTGGCAATGATCACAAGACACACTATGGTTCATGAGCAATTGCGCACCTTCTTTCAGGGCTTTCGCCGTGACGCTCACCCAATGGCTATTATGTGCGGTGTTGTTGGGGCCCTCTCTGCTTTTTATCACGATTCACTGGATATTAAAGATGAAAAAAGCCGCGAAATAGCCGCTGTACGCCTTATCGCTAAAATGCCTACCTTAGCCGCTATGTGCTACAAGTTTTCTGTAGGCCAGCCCTTTGTTTATCCTGATAACACCTTGGATTATTCAACCAACTTCTTACACATGATGTTTGGCAATCCCTGCGAAGAATCAAACATTAGCCCAATATTATCTAAGGCGATGGATCGTTTGTTTATGCTACATGCCGATCACGAGCAAAATGCATCGACGTCTACAGTACGTCTTGCCGGTTCTACTGGTGCTAACCCCTTTGCCTGTATTGCATCAGGTATTGCGGCTCTTTGGGGCCCTTCCCATGGTGGTGCCAACGAAGCAGTGTTAGCCATGTTAGAAGAAATAGGTGATGAATCGCGTATTGAGGAGTTTGTTGCCAGAGCAAAAGATAAAGACGATCCATTCCGTTTAATGGGTTTTGGTCACCGGGTTTATAAAAACTTTGATCCAAGAGCCACTGTAATGAAAGAGTCTTGTGATGAAGTATTAGCCGAGCTAGGCATGGCAAATGATCCTTTATTACGAATTGCAAAACGCTTAGAGCAAATAGCCTTAGAAGACGAATACTTTATAGAGCGTAAACTGTATCCTAATGTTGATTTTTACTCGGGCATTATTTTAAAAGCCATTGGTATACCTACAAGCATGTTTACTGTTATTTTTGCGACAGGCCGTACCGTAGGTTGGGTTGCCCATTGGAATGAAATGATTAGTGGTGATTACCGTATTGGTCGCCCTCGTCAGCTTTATACAGGCGCTAAAAAAAGAGACTTTGTTGATTTAGATAATAGATAACATTTACTTTTTTTCGCCTAATAAAAACCCAGCTTAATGCTGGGTTTTTTTATACGCTTACTCTAATTTATTTTTAGTTGGGGCTTTTACAATAGTCATTTAAATAGTTTTTATTTGTCAAAACTAGCCAATACAAGTTTTTGTAAAAATACTCTATATTTACTACTCACTAATCCCGCAGGCCATAATAACAGGCGATAAAACAAAAGCGGCACCGGGATTAAACCGGCCTTTATATTCTCTGTTGTCAGAATCTGTTGGTATAATTTTTTTTGTGTGGTGGTAAAACTTGAAACTTCAATTACTGTTTTATTAACAAACTGTCCCTCTGCATAGGCAACTATAATCTCAGCTAACTCTTTGCAATAAATAGCGCGTAAGGATTGATTGCCACTATTAATTAACGGAACAAACTTAAAGCGTTTGGCCATTAATACTACTTTGGCCATGGCACCTTTTACAGAGCTTGTGTTGCTATCGGGTAAAACAACTGATGGGCGAATAATAAGCGTCTCTAAGGGCGACTGCGTAACCTTTTTTTCCCCAGCCAGTTTACTTTGCCCGTAGGCGGTTCGATAAAAATGCACCGCATCGGCACTACTGATAAAAATAAAGCGCTTACAACCCTGTGCTATGGCTGCGTTCAATACGTTTTCTGTACCCTTCTGATTTATTTCAATCAGCTTTTCAGGGCTATCCGCAGCCACCTGTGCGGCTAAATGGATTACCGTATCAACACCCTGCAATGCATCATGTAACGACGACTCATCAAGTAAATCGCCTTTATAAGAATCAATGCCTGCAACTAAACGATTATGCACTAACACTCTTAGTGGAAGCTCTTTATCTAAAGCTTGCCGCACCACTTCTCTGCCAATAAATCCGGTACCACCTGTTATCAGTATCACACCTAAGCCTTAATTATCTTAATTTACGCTACCAGTATAAGTTATGCTTTTTTCCATAAATAGATACCTAACGGAATAAAAACTAATGCCGCCATTATGTAAGGAGCTTGTGGACTAATTTGATAAACCGCACCACCAATTAACGGCCCCACAACAAAGCCCAGACCTGGGGCTGCTGAAATTAAGCCAGCCACTGCACCTTGCTCTTGTCTGCTGACTTTTAAACTCGCACCTGCTGCATAGCCAGGTCCTGCCAAACCAATACCTAAACCAAATAACGCCATAGCACAAAGCAATACCGTAAAGCTGCTTGCTAATGCGGTTATAATAAAAGCACACAACAAAATAGGAATCCCTAACTTTAATAAAAATGCAGGGGACCAATTAAAACGTTGTACGAGTACCAACTGGGTAAACAACATAACGGCGGAGGATACGATCATCCCTTGACCATATTTTTGTGTGGTTTGGCTGGCATTTAAATGCAATACATCCTGAAAATAATAACCAAGAGTTTGCTGAAAAACTGCCATCATCATATACAGAATAACCCCTAAAAAAATATAACCACGGATACGGGGATCAAAATAACTCAGTTTTTTTTCACGGCGTCTTTCATGGATATCTCGTGATTCGGGTAACCACTTAAGTACAATTACCGCCATAGCCAACGCCATAAAAGCATAAATATACAAAGGCGTTAATAAACTAAATGCGGCAAAAACCGTTAAGCCCGGACCTACCATAGAACCAATACCATTGGCTGCGGTCATTTTACTTAAGCCCGCGGTGCGTTGTTCAACAGTAGTGGTATCCGCTACAAAAGCCATTGCTGAAGGCTGTACTGCACACATAATACTGGCTAATACCATTCGGCTTAATAGTAGCAAACCATATAAAACTGCACCGGATAAAATCCCAACAAGCCCCGCCCAAGCAGCCACATTAAATAATAGGGTTCCTACGGCACAGCCTACAAGCCCAATAACAATCATTGGTTTTCTGCCAAAGCGATCGCTTAACCGTCCCCATCGGGGTGCAGATAAAAAGTACATAAGCGCCGCACCAGAAATAAGGCTATTAATCGCAATTTCACCAAACCCCATTTCTCTACCCAGCATGGGAATAATGGCAAATACAACCGTTTGCCCCATACCAACAATCATTAAACTAAGGGAAAGTACCACCATTGATGTAATCGGTTTTTGCGATGCCTTACTTAATTGCGTCATAGATGATCTGCATGGAATAAAAAAGAGGCGCTATTCTAACAGATGCGAGATTAAGCAATAATTACCAGTTGTATAACAAAAAATATAAGGTGTGGCGGTTAACACACAATAGACAGGGTTACAGATAAAAAAGCCCTTGCTATATAACAAGGGCTCTTCGTTTTACTCACCAATAAAATTGGGTTTGCGCTTTTCTTTAAAGGCTTTCATACCTTCTTTAGAGTCTTTGGTGGCAAAGATTGTCCAGCCTAACTCTTCTTCTTTTTGTAAGGCTTCTTTTTCAGACATATCACCCTGATACTCACGTAGCGATTTTAAAATAGCCTGTACCGATAAAGGTGCGTTCTCGTTAGCAATCTCATTGGCAATTTTCATGGCCTCATTTAGTGCTTCACCTTTAGGGACTACGCGGTTAATCAACCCCCAGCTTAGGGCTTCTTGTGCACTAATATGACGACCTAACAATAAAATTTCTGCCGCTAAACAATAAGGGATTTGCCTACGCAAACGAATGGTAGAGCCGCCTAATGGAAATAAACCCCGTTTACATTCAGTAACACCAAACACAGCATTTTCTGCGGCCACACGAATATCCGTACCCTGCAAAATTTCAGTACCGCCAGCTAAGGCATAACCTTCAGCGGCCATAATAACGGGCTTTTTAGGTTGATTATGACGCAACAGAGCCTGCCAATGTAGGTCGGGAACTTCTTTCATTTTCTCTGCCATCATTGCTGCATCGGCATCACCTTCAGGGCCCGACTTTAAATCCATACCCGCACAAAAGGTATCGCCTTTACCGGTTAACACAGCCACACGAAGCTCTTTATCGTCATCTAAACGACGCCACGCATTGTACATGCCTAAAAGCATTTGCCCGCTTAAGGCATTTTTTGCCTCAGGACGATTTAGGGTAACAATTAAAACGTGACCGTCTTTTTCGATAGTGCAATTGGGTGTGCTGATATCTAATGCTTCAGCCATAAGTTTCTCCTTGGTAAAGTTACAGATTACATTTCATTTTTTTTTACAGTGTTTTAAGTTATTGCTAAAGCTACTTCTTTAAAACAAAGTCTGTTTTGGTTCTATCCCACACATTGCCGGTTAAACCTTTTTCTCGTAGTTTATATTTTTGTACTTTATTGGTTGGCGTGTAAGGCAATGAATCAACAAATTCTATATAGCGGGGCACAAAAAAGTAAGGTGCATTATCGTTAATATAATAGGCTAATTCGCTCGCTGTTAAACTGTGGCCTTGTTTTATAACTACATCTACTTTTAATTCCGTCTCGGTTTCAATGTGTTCTGAGGCAATACCAAAGCACGCTACGGCTTCAACTGCAGGGTGCGGCATAATAGCGGCCTCAACTTGCAGCGATGAAATATTACGGCCTTTATCCCGAATAAAATCACTTTTACGATCTAAAAAATAAAAATCGCCATCGCCGTCACACATACCTAAATCACCGGTGCGATACCAATCACCATAATAAGCATTAGCGGTGGCCTCTGGGTTTTCAAAATAGCCATTAAAAATAACGTAAGGCTTTAGTGGTTTAATACAAAACTCCCCTGCTTGCCCGGCGTTACATTCTTGCCCTTGGTCATCACGAATCGTTAACTCAATGCCGTTAGCAACTTTACCTAAGCTGTTAGGTTTCCATTGAGTAATGCCATCTTCTAAGCATTGCATAATGGTCATCGCTTCACTTTGCCCATAACCCTTTTGAATTTTTTTAATGCCAAAGCGCTGCATAAATGGTTGAGTTAAATGTGGTGGTAATGGAATCACATGGGCATTGCGTAAGGTGTTGTTGGCATCATTGGCGGTTTCTGGGGCATTCCACAAAAACATATGCATGGCACCGAGTGTGGTAGTTTCGGTGGCCTGATAAAAAGCAATGCGATTCCAAAACTCACTGGCTGAGAAAAACTCATCTAAGGCACAGGGGATTCCTGCGATTAAGGCACGATAGACACTGGTAATCCAAGCGCCGGTGTTATAAAGCGGTAAACAGTTGTAAACCACATCGCCCTCTTTGGCCCCAAAAAAATGATGAATCGATTCTGCCGCGTTAATCCAGACATTATGGGATTGCAATACACCCTTTGATTTACCTGTTGTGCCTGACGTCCATAAAATAGCTGCAGTATCACCATAATGAAGACCGTCAACGATAGGTTCATCATCTGGCAGGTGAGCAAAGCTTTGTAACGTGGTTGCGTTTTGGGGCGCATCTGCACCCTCTAAAACATTAATAACTAAATGGCCGTATTCCTCTGCGGATAACGCCTCTTGTATGCGCAGGTACTTATCTGTGTCAGTTACTAATACTTTACCTTTACTTTCTTTAACCGCATCGCTTAACCATTTGCCTTTGTAATCACCATTAATAGGCACCCACACGGCACCGAGTTTATTGGCGGCAAAGGCCATAAAAATAAACTCCACTGAGCTGCGCATATAGATAATAACGCGATCGCCTTTGCTTACATTTAATTGGTGTAAACCCTCAGCATAACGATTAATAATGCTATTAGTCTCGGCAAAAGAATATGTGCGCTTATCTGTAATATAACAGGGCTTATTACCAATGGCCTCTGCTTGGCGGCGCATAATGCTACCGAGCAGACGATCTTCTGTTTTACTAAGGTTAAGTTCGTTCATACGTATCCTGTGTTTTTATTTTTTAACCGCGCCAAAATACTAAAAGGTAAAGGTACGATCTGCGTTAATTTGTACTGTCTTACCAATAAATTCTTCTTCAACCATCGGTTGTAATAGTGCTGCATTGGTACTGTTTGCCACGGTGCGTTTACCATCAGGGGTATCACAATAAACAAAGCCTTGAGCAATATCCTCTTTAGTATAAGTAACCGTGTAACCAATAATAGTTGCGGGGCCGGTGTAATCTTTTACTGAGGGAATTGGTACATCTACCCTTGCCACCTCTTCGGTAATATCAGCAAAACCATAACCATTTTCAGGCGCCTCATTAGAAAAAATAGCCACCGCCTGCTTACCAAATACGCCGCTTAAATTAGAGGTTAAACCAAGCCGCTTGTTGGTGTCGCTATTAACACCCTCACCTGAACGCAACACCTCAACCATACGACCAACTCCATCTAACGCACTATGATTAAAAGGCCCACCAGAGAATGCCATACAACCGGTAACGGATAATGGACAGACGCCTTCTAGTTGTAAATCTTTGGCAAAGGATTGCACCGCAATAGGAAAGCAGCTGTATAAATCGGCGATATCAATATCATTAGCAGTAATGCCTGCAAGTTTATAGGCACGTTCTCCACCCATAACCGACCCCGGATTACTGTAGAGCTTTTTCTTATCAGACAAACACACCACATGACGCGACTGCACCCCCGCCACAGGAAATATAATATTGCTATCTGGCACACCTAAGGCTTTGGCCTTTGCCGCCGATGCCACAATAATGGCAACCGCCTGATTCACATTCCATTGGCTGTTATGTTTTTTAGTATAGGGAAAAGCCAGCATAGTGTTTTTAGCGCTTGCGTTTCGAATGTCCTCAACGCTCACTTCTTCTTGATGCCAGGCATGGGGATTTTTTGCGGCTATTTTACTAAAGCCATTATAGAGCTTAGCTAATTTATCTCGATGCGCATCAAGGGATAAACCTTGGTCGTAACGAAAAGCCGATTCCATTACCGCAAATAACTGTGTTGCCATAAACAAACCGGCAGAGGCTTCGGCATCACTAACAAACGGATCAGGTACGGGGTGGTATGTATCAGGCTCCGGTGTGTCGTCACTTTGTACGGTATCGGTTATTGCTACACCGGTAATTTTAGAACGTAACTCTCTGTACTTCGCCTCACCACCGGTTAAAACGGCCATATCGTATTCACCGGCCTCAATCGCTTCAAATAATTCAAATAAAGTAGTGAGCTGTAACACCCCTAAGTCAGACAAAATACTTTTTGCATGAGTACAACCCAAAGCATCCATAATTAACTTGCCTGGGTTTTTATATTTCCACATACCCTGCACTACTGAAACCGCCTGTAGCTGCGCTAACAAGCTATTAGCATCGCCATCAACACCCACATCGTTACCCGCCTCTTTAATTGCATTAAGCATGAGTTGATAAGGCTCAGGACAGGCAAGAGGATCATCCGTTTTTGCTCGGCTAAAGCCCACACCAATAATTACTGGCGTATTAGGCGCAACGTTGTCGAGTTTATTGAACGACATAGACTATCCTTAAAAATTATTAGTTTTACTAGAAAAACACCAGCAAAAATCATACTTGATCGTTTTTAAAATTAGCAACGAATATTGATACCTTGCTATATTACTATAGTGACATATACAAAAGCGCAAAGGTCACATTACACTAGCTTAACCTTAGCCGATAGGTTGTATTATGTGATGCTAGAATCTACAACAAAACACCGTAACAAGCACACTATAACTATGCTAATTAAAGGCGCACTCTGCATTAACTTAAGGGAGTTTTTTTACTTGAAAAACACAGCACAAGAGCAAGCCCTAGGTAGTTATGCAGCATGTTAAACACTATTAAAATAGTTATTTTGCGATTTTTAGTACGTATTACCACGCCAATTATGTGGCGCAAATATAAATACCCAGAGCTTACAATTACCGATAAAAATATATCGGTAAAAACCCAAAAGAAAAGCTCTAGCATTAATGTGCGTGTTTATCAGGTAAGCCAAGCGCTTAATAAAACCTCCCCCGCCATTATTTATTTTCATGGTGGTGGCTGGGTGATTGGTGACACCAAAGCCCAAGACCCTATGTGCAAAGACCTTTGCTCAAAAACCGCTCATACTATTATTTCTGTTGATTATCGACTGGCCCCAGAGCACCCTTTTCCCGTGGCTGTTGAAGATGCTATTGAGGCGGTTAATTGGGTTATTGCACAGGCAGGTAACTTTAATATTGATACCGATGCTTTATTTGTAGCCGGTGATAGCGCTGGGGGAAACTTAGCGGCAGTGGTTGCTTTAGAAGCAAAACAATTATCCACAAAACTTAAAGGACAAATACTACTCTACCCGGTGCTTGACCATTACAGTGCCAACTTTGCTTCTTACGCTGAATTTACCAAAGGGGTTGCATTAACTGCAGGCCTAATGCAATGGTTTTGGGATCTTTACTTAAAACACTCTACTCTTTTAAAAGAAGGAGAAGTACAACACCCATTAGCCACGCCTCTTATCCGTGAGGATGTATCGCACTTACCTGCTACACTTATTATTCTGGCAGAAAAAGATCCCCTTCGAGATGAAGGCCTAGCCTACGCAAAAAAATTACAAACTCACGGTATTCCAGTAACACAACATCTTTACCCTAATGTCCAGCATGGCTTTATTGGCTCATTAGGGCCAAGCAAGCATCACGATGATGCAATTAACGACATAAACCAGTGGCTACAGATCCATAACTAAAACGGCGTTCTACTATGACTGATGAAAATAATATTGTGTTATCCATGATCCAATCC